>JAIKZT010000303.1 GCA_024682015.1 Clostridia bacterium | reverse complement strand
CCGTTCTCCCCCACGATGCACAGGTAATCCCCCGCGTCCACGGAAAAGTTCAGGCCGGAAACGATGGCGCGGCCGTCATAGCCTAAGGACAGGTCTTTTATAGTGAGCAAAGCCATGGCAAACTCCTTCCGCGCCGTTATTTCAGCGCGTCCTGCAGCACGGCAAGATTCAGCACCATGATGCCAAGATACGAAGCGCCGGCCTGCACGTCCTTCGCCGTGACAGACTGCATGGAATCCAGCGTAAGGATCTGCTGATCCTTGTTCTGCGTGTTCTTGACGATCGTCTCCGCGATCCGGTGGTCCGTCCCCTCGATCGTCATGACGGTCTTCAGGGACAGTTCGTCCACCTTGCGCGACAGGAATGTAATGGTCTCAAAACTGGCCTCCGTCTCCGCAGAACATCCGGAGAAGGCCGCGTAATAGGACAAGCCGTAATCATCCGCCAGATAGCGGAACGGGAAGCGGTCTCCGAAGAGCAGCGTGGAAACGGACGCCTCGGAGACGGCCTTCCGGTACTCTTCGTCGAGCGCGAGGAGCTGCGACGCATAGCTCTGCGCATTGGCTTTATACGCGCCCGCGCGTTCGGGATCGGCCTTGGCAAGCGCGTCCGCGATCGCATCGGTCAGCGATGCGGCGTTGCGCAGCGACAGCCAGACGTGTTCGTCGTATTCCGGGCCTTCCTCATGCTCCTCTCCCTCTTCGTGTTCATGCTCCTCTCCCTGCATACCCTCGACGACTTCCTCTTCCTTTACGGCATCGCCGAGCGCCTCCAGCAGGTTGACCACGACCATGTCCGGATTTTTAGCCTCCTGCAGGGCGTCCTCCACCCATTCGTCGGATTCACCGCCGACGTAGAGGAACACGTCGCAATCCGCGATCGTAAGGATGTCCTTGGCAGTTGGCTGGAAACTGTGCAGGTCGACGCCGCTGTCGAGCAGCATGGTAACGTCCGCGCCGGACGCTTCGCTGCCGAGCACGTTTCTGACCCAGTCATAAATGGGGAAGATGGTCGTAACGACCTGAAGACGGTCGCCGCCCGCGTTCGCAGGCGAATCGCCTGCCGTGCAGGCGGACAGGCTGGCGCAGATCAGGATGACCGCCGCCAGGATGGAAATAATTCTTTTCATGCGTAAACCTCCGTATAATGTTTATCGGTCGACAAAAAAGCCACGGACAGTCCATCCCCAAGCGGGATGGACTGTCTCATACGGAAAGTCTCAACAGAGCAGCCGAACGGCTCGCAGCATGAAAACGCGCTGCGGGTCAGCGAAAACGGAAACGAAAGCCGCGGCGGCGAATGCTGCCGCGCCGATCGCGATATATGCGCCTGAAGCCAGGCCGAGCGAGCGCTGCAGGAACTGCTCGCACATCTGAAGGCACGCGCAGACCGGGCAGTCTTCGCCCGAGCAATCGTGATCGGCCTCTTTGGCGATGAAAACAGCGGAAAAGAGTACGGCAAACACGACCAGCCCGCACAGGATGGCCGCGATCAGCTTAAAGCACTTTGGGAAGGAACCCCTGCGCACAGCCGTATCTTTGCGTGGGTTATTCCCACTCGATGGTGCCCGTGGGCTTCGGCGTGATGTCCCACAGGACCCGGTTGACGCCCTTCACCTCGGCGGTGATGCGGGCTGTGATGTGCTGCATCATGGCGAAATCCAGCTCGGCGACCTCCGCGGTGACCGCATCCACGGTGTTGACCGCACGGATGACGACGGGCCAGTCGTAGGTGCGCAGGCCATCCTTGATGCCGGTGGACTTGAAGTCGGGAACGATGGTGAAGTACTGCCACACCTTGCCTTCCAGGCCGTTCTTGGCGAATTCCTCTCTCAGGATGGCGTCGGATTCCCGGACGGCTTCCAGCCTGTCGCGGGTGATGGCGCCCACGCAACGAACGCCCAGGCCCGGGCCGGGGAACGGCTGACGGTAGACCATGTTGTCGGGCAGGCCGAGCTCCTTGCCGACTACGCGCACCTCGTCCTTGTACAGGAACTTGACCGGCTCCACGAGCTCAAAGTTCAGCTCTTCCGGAAGGCCTCCCACGTTGTGGTGGCTCTTGACCGGGCCGGATTCCAAGATGTCCGGATAGATCGTGCCCTGGCCGAGGAAGGCGATGCCGTCCAGCTTCTTCGCTTCCTCCGCGAACACGTCGATGAAGATCTTGCCGATGATCTTGCGCTTGGCCTCGGGATCCGCGACGCCCGCAAGGGCGTCCAGGAAGCGGTCGACCGCATCCACATAGATCAGCTGGGAATCGAACTGTTCGCCGAAGACCTTGCAGACCTGTTCCGGCTCACCCTTCCGCAGCAGGCCGTGGTTGACGTGCACGCAGACGAGGCGGCTGCCGATCGCCTTGGAGATGAGCGCCGCGCAGACGGAGGAATCCACGCCGCCGGACAGCGCCAGCAGCACCTTGCCCGTCTCGCCGACCTGCGCGCGGACGGCTGCGACCTGCTCGTCGATGAAAGCCTTCGCGAGCGCGGGAGTAGTGATACGTTCCAGAGTTTCGGGTCTAACGTTATCTGCCATAATGCACCTCGTATATGATCAGGGGATAGGATTTACCGTTTCTGAGAAGTCGCCGTATCCTTCAGGATGACGTCGTGGGCGCCGCCCTCCACGATGGAGGTCGCGGAGACCATGGTGAGCTTGGCCTTCTGCTGCAGCTCGGGAATGGTGAGCGCGCCGCAGTTGCACATGGTGGAACGCACCTTCGCCAGGGACTGGCGCACGCCGTCGGACAGGGAGCCGGCGTAGGGAACGTAGGAATCGACGCCCTCTTCGAACGACAGCTTGGAGTCGCCGCCCAGATCGTAGCGCTGCCAGTTGCGCGCGCGGTTGGAGCCTTCACCCCAATATTCCTTGACGTACGTGCCGTTGATCATCAGTTTGGCCGTCGGGGATTCGTCGAAGCGGGAGAAGTAGCGGCCGAGCATCAGGAAGTCTGCGCCCATGGCCAGGGCAAGCGTCATGTGATAGTCGTGCACGATACCGCCGTCGGAGCAGATGGGCACGTAGATGCCGGTCTCCTCGAAATACTTGTTGCGGGCCTTGGCGACCTCGATGACCGCCGTCGCCTGGCCGCGGCCGATGCCCTTCGTCTCTCTCGTGATGCAGATGGAGCCGCCGCCGATGCCGATCTTCACGAAATCCGCTCCGCAGTCCGCCAGGAAGCGGAAGCCTTCCTCGTCGACGACGTTGCCCGCGCCGACCTTGACGGAGTCGCCGTAGCGTTCGCGGATCCACTTGATGGTATTGGCCTGCCAGGCGGAGAAGCCTTCGGAGGAATCGATGCACAGGATGTCCACGCCGGCTTCGATGAGGGCGGGCACGCGCTTTTCAAAGTCGCGGGTGTTGATGCCCGCGCCGACGATGTAGCGCTTCTGGCCGTCGAGAAGTTCGTTGGGGTTGGATTTATGGGAATCGTAGTCCTTGCGGAAGACGAAGGCCTTCATCCGGCCTGCCTCGTCGAGCACGGGCAGGGCGTTCAGGCGGTGATCCCACAGCATGTCGTTCGCCTCGGACAGCGAGATGCCGTCGCGGGCGTATATGAGTTTTTCCAGAGGGGTCATGAACTCGCGGACCTTCGTGGCCGGATCCATGCGGCTGACCCTGTAGTCGCGGCTCGTGACCAGGCCGACGACCTTGCCTTCGCTCGTGCCGTCCTCGGTGACGGCCGTCGTGGAGTGGCCCGTGCGATCCTTGAGCCGCAGCAGGTCCGCCAGCGTAGCCTCGGGAGAGATGTTCGTGTCGCTGGGCACGAAACCGGCTTTCGTAGCCTTCACCCGCGCGACCATGGCCGCCTCGTCCTCCACGCTCTGGGAGCCATAGATGAAGGAGATGCCGCCCTCTTTGGCCAGCGCCACGGCCAGTTTGTCGCCGGAGACCGCCTGCATGATGGCTGAGACCATGGGGATGTTCATGGTGATGGCGGGCTCTTCGCCCTTCCTGAACTTCGTGATGGGGGTCTTCAGGCTGACGTTGGCCGGAATGCAGGTCTCGTCCGAATAGCCCGGGACGAGCAGGTATTCACTGAAAGTATGGGAAGGTTCCTCGTAGTAAAAAGCCATGTTTCCTCCTTTTCTAATCCAGAATGCCCAGATATTCTTCCAGGGTAAGACCGTTTTCGGTTATGTATTCGGCCACCTCGAGCCCCACGTAGCGGATGTGCCACGACTCGTAAATGTAGCCCGTTATGTCCGTCTTATTGGCGGGATAGCGCAGGATGAAGCCGTATTTCCAGCAGTTTTCGGCGACCCAGGCCGCTTCGGGCGTATCGTCGAAGGCGGTGAGCCCCCAGCCCGGAATGCCCACGTCGCAGCACCAGCCGGTCTGATGTTCGCTCTGACCCGGCCTTGCGGAGTAGGTATTGGCCTCCGCTTCGCCGTAGCTGGCCGCGTAACTGTTGAACAGATAGTCCTGATAATCGTAGGAGCGATAGCCCGTGCGCATGCAGAGCGTGTAACCGTCCTGCGCCGCGCCCGCGATCAGCTGCTCGATGGCATCCGCCGCGGTCTTTCGCATCTTTTTCGTGTCCGCCGTGCCTACGCTGGGGTCGCAGTGCTCCACCGTTACCAGGTCGTCCGCCACGTAATCGCGCGTAACCGGGTGCGTCTTATTGACCAGCACCAGCACGTCGTCCGTGGCAGTCTGCAACGGATAATCCTCCAGGCTCGTCTCCATGACCGGCAGCTGCGGAACTTCCGGCTCTTCTGCGGCCTGGCTGACCTCAACGCCCTCGCTTACCAGCTGCTGCTCGATCTGCGCGGCCTCTCTCCCCCGGCCGCAGGCTGTGAGCGCCACCATCAGAATGAACAGCGTGATCGTCTTCAATTTCATCCCAACCTCCTCTTGAATGATTACAGTATAGTATATCAAAAACTCCCGCCGCGTGCTACTGC
>JAIKZT010000276.1 GCA_024682015.1 Clostridia bacterium | reverse complement strand
GGTGATGGTGAACTCGTTGCTGATGGCCGCGGCTGCATCGCCTATGAACGCCGCGACGCGGAAACGGACAGTCTGGGGAACGCCGCTTTCAAAGCCGAAGCCTCCTTCGCCGGAAGCGGGCGCGTAGAGGCAATCCCACTGATCCCACATCTCGCCGTCCCAATACTCCACGTTGAAATAATCGGGAACGAAGTTCGTCGTCCATGCCGCGCGCAGGCTTTCGCCCGCCTGTGCCGTGCCGCCCTTGGGCTGGGCGGTAAAGGCGTAGATCTCCGACCAGGAACCCGACGCGCCTTTTCGGAAAGCGCAGCGTATCGTCACGGTGTTGTTTGGGTTCACGGTGACGCTGCTTTCCGTGCCGCTCACTTCCTTTCCGTCGACGTAAGCGGTGAGGGGCGCCGTAAAGACGCATCCGTCCGCGCCGTCGTAGTCTTTGGCGGCAACGGTGATCTCCGCGGTATACAGGTGACCCTGCTCAAAGCTGCTGACCGCGCCGCCTTCCTCGTCGAGCCACCGCACGTCCGATGCCTCGTAGAGCGCGGGATCGGCGGAGGTCACGTCCGTGTCGGGCGTTTTGCCCGCCTGCGGCACGGAAAGGCCCTGGAAACTGACGATGCTGATCTCCGGCTGAATACAGGTGAACGCGCGCTCCACCCGCTGTGACCAGGCGCAGTCACCGCCGGTGAGCACCGCTTCGGCAGGCATGCCGTTGATGGTGGCGGTCACAGTTGGTTCGTAATCCTTGCTGTGGGCAAACTCGAAGTCGTCCTCGGTCCGGACATAGACCCAGACCTCATATTCATGGCCGGGGATGAACGTCTCGTTTTCGTAGACGTCGTCCAGACCTCCGCCCGTAACATCCATCCAGCGGATGCCGTTTTTGATGTAGTACAGCTTCCGGTCGTGCATCCAGTCGTCGTAATAGGCGTTCTTGGCAGTATCCGCGTAATAGCCGGTGCCGCGGACGGACCAGTTGTAGTCGGGCTTCTGCCCGGCTGCGGGCGCGGTGACGTTTTCCACCGTGATCCTTTCCACCACGCTGTCGCTGCATTCGCCGAAGTTGTACTCCACGGTGATGCAGCGGGAAGGATCCTGTTCGTAGGCTTTGTGGACGGTGCCGTAATAGCCGTTGACGATAGCGGATACATCCGGCATGATGGAGCCGTTATCGTAAAGAGGAAATTCGAAGCCCGCCCTGGCGAGGATGTCCACATAGAACTTGTAGTAATAGCCTGCCTTGAACGTCGAACTCCTGTTGATCTCCCACCACTCGTCGCCGTCGGAGGACTCATACCACCTGCGGTAGTCGGTATAGTTGCTGCTGCCGCCTGCGGCATAATAGGCCTCGCTGCCCGTGCCTACGGTGTAGGAGGGGACATTGCCCTCCTTGGGCGCGGTGACGGTCAGTTCCACAAGGCCGATGGCCGCGGCGCACTCGCCCAGATCCGCCGACAGGACAATGCTCTTCTCCCGGTTGCCTCCATGCGCGCTGACCGAGGCATTTTTATGGTTGATGGCAGCGCTCTCCAGAGGATCTGCGAATCTCAGACCGCCGTCAGCGATGAGGACGATCTCCACGCGATAGGCGCTGCCTGCCGTAAAGCGCGCCGCGCCGCTAAGGGTATCCCACAGTTCGCCGTTTTCATACCAGGTGACGCTTTCCACGGCACACCCTTCAGGGACCCAGTAGACGTCCTCGGGATAGATGGCCGGCGCTTTCCCCGCCTCGGGGGCGTTGAGCGCCAGGCCGACTTTGGAGATCTTCTGATAGACCTCGACATAGCCGCCGGTTGTGCCGCAGCTCGCGGGGTCAGTCTGCACGCCGTTGACGGTCATCGTGCAGCCGCTTGCGACGTAGCCGGCCAGCGTGCCGGCGGCATGGCGGTTCAGCTCGATGCCGTCCGCGCTCATGCCGTAGATGCGCAGGCCGCAGTCATTCCATACGCCGATGCCGTAGTCTTCAGCGCCGTCTCCCTTATCGCGCTCGACGTAGAACTTTCCGTCAAAGATGCTGACGGAAAGGGAGCGGTTTTCTCCCTCCTCGCCGAGGACCAGCGCGCAGACGCCGCCGTCGCCTCCGTAAACTTCTCCGATGACGGTGGCTCCATTCTGAATGGCGACGCTGCCCCAGCGGGCGTTGATGCCGTAGCAGAAGCCCGTGTGGTAGCCGTTGCTGCCGCGGATGGCCGCGCCGTCCACGCACAGATAGCCTCCGTCTACCTCAATGACGCTGTTGACGAAGTTCAGCGTGCCGCCCTCGTAGGTCAGGCTTCCTTCGCCATGGACGTAGAGGGAGGAATTGGCGGCGTCCGTCAGCGTCAGCAGCTGAACGTAGTATTTCAGGTCGTAGTTTCCGGTCAGAGGGCATCTGAAGACCGCGTTGCCCAGCAGGTTCAGATCCTTGTGCCCGCGCACGACGATCGCCGTGCGCCGGATGCTGCCGGGTTCTGTTTCCTCGTCGTGCGGGATGGCGGGCAGCATGTCCTCCACGTTGCCGAGAGCGACATAACGGATGTCGGCTCTTTCCATGGCGTACTTGAATTCATTGTAGGTATAGCAGATGAGGGGATACTGCGCGCTGCCGCCTTCGCCGGGTCTGGGCTGGACGGTATAGGTCATGGAGACCTTCAGCTGCAGTCCGCCGCCGCCCGATGTTTCGACCTTCAGAAAACTCGCGCCTGCATACTGGTAATCCTTGATCACGAGCGACGGATCCTGGCCGAACCGGCAGGCTGTCTCATACTCGTCCTTGATCTCGATGAAGAACTCGAGACGGTATCTCCTGCCCAACTCCAGATCAGCGGAAGCAATGTCGCGGATCTGCTCGTCCGTCTCGGCGTCGTACCACTTGCAGGAGCTATCGACCTTGTACGGGGCGTCCGCAAGAGTATAGCTGGTCGTAAAGGGCACGCCGTTGAAATTGTTTCCGCCCTGGCGCATCAGGCAGAAGGCTTCGTTTCCGCCTTTCGGTTCGATGACCACGGGATCTATGTATTCGAGCCCCGCGATGGTATAGGTGTAGCTTACGGTGGCGACCGTGCGGTCAGCGGACAGGGTGACCGCGCCGATCTCCTCATAGCCCTGGCGTCCCTTTTGCGCGATCAGGCTTTCGGAGAACCGGTAGCCGTCATTGGCGCGCAGCTCGATCATGTGGACGTAGGTCTCGCCGGCTTTAAAGATCTTTTCGCCGGTGCCGTCCTGAATGTCCCAGGACGCCTCGCTTCCCCAGGCGCCGGTGTTCCACTCCTGATACCAGAGGGTGCAGTTGTTGTAGATCAGTTCTGTCACGCTCGACTGGGGCGCGCCTTCCGCGTGCATACCGGAATAGACCATCGATACCTTGTCGATGTCGGGATACTCCCGTTCGCCTGGGATGGTGAACGTGAACCTGACGTGCATGATGGTGCGGGCATCGTTGAATCCCGTGATCTCGTACGTCCACATGGAAGGATCTGGCCCGGTCAGCGTTACAGCCGGTTCATCCGCGAATACGTAACCTTCGGATGCCTCGAAGTAGAAACCGTCCGTCGTGTAGGTGCGGCCTGCCTCAAACTCGTAACCGATGTCATAATGCTGTCTGATGCTGGGCGCGATCAGCACGCCGTTCTCGTCCCGCCAATTGGCGCCGTTCCAGGCCCTGGTGTAGTGCTCACCGGCGGGGCAGTTCGGCATGAAGTGCTCGACTTCCATGCCCGCGCGCGGAACGTTCTCCGCGCTGATCGTGCCATTGACCTCGCGGATCTCGATGGCAGCGCCTTTTTGTCTGAAGACCGCGTACAGATACCGGGAACCGGTGCAGGTAAAGGAATAGGCGGCGTCGGCGGAGATGACGGCGCCTTTCGTTCCCTGTCTCCACTCCACGAACTCATAGCCTGCCGCGGGCTGCGCCTTTACGGTCACGGCCGTGTTTTCGACGGCATATTCGGTATATCCCCCGTTCGACCAGTCATACGTATTCGCGGAGGTCTGCATGTACACCTGTCCGCCGCTGTCGATCTCGTCGAGGGTCTCGTCGTAGGCATAGGTTCCTACGAGCCATATCTGTGAAGAGGCGTCCGCGGTCTTCCGGGGGCTTTCGTTGAAGACGCTGTCTCTGAAGCCGCTTGCGGAATTCGCCTGCACCTTGAAATACCAATCGTTTTGGGGATCGGCCACGGCGCCGAGGTCAAACGACGATTCCGCCGTCGTCCAATGGGAATACGCGCTTCCGCTGGGCTGATACAGCCAGATCGTATAGCTGTCTGCCCCGGCTGCGTCGTTCCAATCCGCCAGGCTGCCGTTCCAGCGAAGGCCTGTAGGCGCTTCCAGTTTGCCGTAGGGGCTGGCATACAGAAAATGCGCTCTGTCGGCGTATCCGTAAACGCCCTGGGGCGTAACGTCGACCGTTATCGTCCCGGAGTCCTTCCGATACTGGTTCAATTGACCCTGCAGATCGTAAGTTCGCGAGGTATTGCCGGTCTCCGATCTGAACAGGCGACCTTCGGTCCAGACGGAAACGTCGTAGCCTGTCGCGCCGCTAACGGCGCTCCAGGTGAGCACGCCTTCGCTGTCCACGGTAAACGTGAGCTTGCCGTTCGCGCCGGCTTTGCTTTCGGCTCTTACGCCGTCTCCCGGGACGCTGCCTTTGCGGGGGCTTTCATTGAACGCGCTGTCCCTGCAGTTCCCCGAAGAAGTCGCTTTCACAGTAAAATACCAGCCGTCGCGCACCAGGTTGGCAACGGCAGGGTAGTCGACGCAATTGAAATACGAGTCGGCCACGTCGTAATGGGTCAGCGCGGAACCGCTGGACTGATACAGGTAGATGACGTAGCCGTCCGCGCCCGGAACGTCGTCCCAGTCGGCGAACATGCCGTTCCAATGCAGGCCCGCGGGCGCTTCCAGCTTGGGATAAGGGCTGGCATACAGAAAAGAGGCGCTGTCCGCGTATTCGCTGCCGCGATCGGGCGTGATGCTGACCTCCACCGTTCCGGAATCCCTCTTGTACTTATCCAATTGCGCCCGCAGATCGTAGATCCGGGAGGTATTGCCGGTCTCCGTCTTGAACAGGCCGCCATCGGTCCAGATCGTCAGATCGTAGCTGGCGGCGCCTGGCACTTCGCTCCAGGTCAATACGCCCGCGTCGTCCACAGTAAAGGTGATCTTCCCGCTGCTACCCGGTTTGCTGCCGGGTGTTATGCCCGTCGCAGCGGCGATCCGCGTCGCAGGCACCATCCCAAAGATCACGGCAAGGATAAGCAGTATGCTGAGCAGTCTATGCGCCTGTTTCATGATGTTTCCTCCTATCCGGCTTGGAAAGAGACAATATACCACTTAAAGTATACACCGGATCGTCCGGATGGTAACTGGCATAAATGTCAGTATTCATGACGAAAATGGGACAGAGAACCGTCCCTCTGTCCCATTTGTTCCAAAAGCAGCCTTTGGCGTGCGGATTTATGCTTTCTTTGACTGTCTGGCCTTCAGCCGCCTGATCTCGCGGCGGACGGAATCCGCCGTCTCGCCCTTCGTCGTGTCCCAGTCCGTCTTCAGCACTTCGAGTTCTTCCTCCAGCGCGGCGATGGCCGCGGCATAGTCACCGCAGACCTCGCAGATCTGCGCGATGGATTCGAAGCCGTCCACGTATCGGGGGTGTTCCTGTACCTCGATGCCCTTGCGGTACATGGCCGCCGCGTCTTCGTAGCGCAGTTCCATCGCGGCGACGTCGCCCAGGCTGAACCAGACGAGCCAGTCGTTTTCAAACTCCGCCAGCATCTTGTCCCAGACGGCGTGCGCTTCGGGCCTCTTCCCCTGATGCCACAGGATCAGGCCGCGGTAGAGGCTCGTGCGGAACGTGCCGTCGATCTTCGCGAGGCTTTCAGCCGTTTCTTCTGCTTCCGCGAAGCGCCCGTCGTCGATCAGGTTGTCCAGCAGCCACAGGTGAGCCCGCCAGTTCCGGGGGTGAGCCTTGATAAAGTCCTTGTAATAGTCGATCTCCTTGTGGTGGTTGCGCACGCACCAGTCCGGTACGTAGCCGTGCAGCCCCGTGTTCAGCTCTCCGTGCGCGCCTTTGCAGTCCGGGTCGATGGCCAGCGCCGCCATGGCTTCGCCCGCCGCCGCCTCGTGCAGGAAACCGGCCTGGTGGTTGTACAGATCCGCCTTCAGCCGGTGGCAGTCGGCCGTTCGGTAGCCGGAGGCGATCTTCTCGTCCAGCCAGCGCTCCGCCTGGTCGAGTTCCTCGTGGCTGAGCAGGCGCTTGTCCCAGATGACGTTCTGGATGCGGTCGTATTCCTTTTCTTCGGACAGGCCGAACAGTTCGTCCAGCGTCACCCCGAAGTAAACCGCCAGTTCAGGGAGGAGGCTGACGTCCGGCATGGCCAGGCCCCGCTCCCATTTGGACACGGCCTGTGCGGAGACGCCGAGCGCTTCCGCCAGCGCATCCTGCGTGATCCTGCGCGCTGTGCGCAGGTTTTTGATCTTATTCGTCAATTCCATTGTTTTGTTCTCCTTTGCGTTCTATCGGTACCGTCAACCATAGGATAGCACAAGCGGAAAGGGCAGGCCACAGCCCATTTGGACAAGTCATACAACCATTGGTTGATCCGGACGGCAGGACATTTACGAGCGGCATATGCTCCCAGACCTACTCCGTCACGATGGTCCCGGCCAAATCGGGCCGCCAGGTCTACTGCGTGGTCACCGACGCTTACGCCAACACCTCTGCGAGCGATACGGCCACGCTGTGGATGGAGCCGTAAAGGCGCTCCCTCCGTTTTCACACAAACTCCATTTGCCTGCGCGCCCTGTTTGATATATACTGACAGGGCGCGCTTTTTGCGCGCAAAAACAACTCGGAGTTTGCAAGATGATCAAAAGAATGCTATGCCTGCTGATGGGCGCATGCCTGGTGCTGAGCCAGGTATCCCGCACGTCCGCCGCGGGCGACATGGATAATTTCACGCGGAGCTACGCCTACGAGGAGCCGTTCGCGGACGTCGCGGAGGACGCCTGGTACGCGCCGTACGTGCAGGCCGCCTACGAATACGGCTTCGTGGCCGGCAAAGGGGAAGGGCTGTATGACCCGGACGGAAACATCACGCTGGCGGAGACGCTCGTGATCGCCAGCAATCTGCACAGCACGTTCTACGACGAGGAGATCCCCCGGGCGGAAGACGGCCCCTGGTATCAGACCTACGCGGATTATGCGGTGGAGACGGGCATCATATGGCCGGGCGATTACGAAGATTACACGCAGACGGCCACCCGCGCGCAGTTTGCGGCCATCATGGCGGAGGCGCTGCCGTCGTATGCTCTTGAGGAGCTTGCGAGCGTTCGCCTCATCCCGGACGTGCCCGCCGAAGAGGACTGGGCTGCGCCGATCTACCGGCTGTATAACGCCGGCATCCTCAGCGGCAGCGACGAGTACGGCACGTTCCGGCCAAACGCGAACATCCGCCGCAGCGAAGTGGCGGCCGTTGCGCTGAACATGGCGGAACCCGAAAGGCGGCAGGCGCCGATCCTGCGCACGGAGCAGCTGACGCTCTATGCAGACGACGGGCGAACGCTCGTGACGACGCGCGGTCAGGAAGGCCCGTACCTGGCGCGGGGCTGGCAGGAGACGCCGGTCGAGATCCCGGCCGGGTCCACGCCGGAGCAGATCCTGAATTCCGCCGTGCTCGATCCCATGAAGACGAACGACGAGGCGCTCGACGCCATGATCGACGAGATCTTCGCGGAGATCCTCTCGGAAGGCATGTCCACGTACGAGCAGGTGAAAGCCTGCTACGACTGGATCATCGCCCACGCCGAATACGACTACATCGGCGGCCGGTCTTACGCGGGCATCTTCGTGTACGAGGCTTACCGCGATTCCGTCGTCGTGAGCAACGCGAAGCACATCCTCACGACGGGCCGCGGCGTCTGCGACGATTACAGCTCCGCCTTCCAGGTGATGACCCGCCGCATCGGCCTGAAATCCTACTTCTGCCAGGGTCAGACCTACGACCAGCAGGGCGGCATCTCGCCGCATCAGGTCTGTATCGTGGAGATCGGCGGAAAGTTTTACCTGTTTGACCCGCAGATCGAGGATTACAACGCCAAGGGCCGCCCGCATCCCTACGAGCGCTTCTGCCGCACATTCGCGGAGATGCCCCGCTACTACGGCTACGATCCGGCGGCGGCCAAGGCCGCGTTCGGCGGTTTCGTAAGAAAATAAGAAAAGAGTCAGGGGACGTTTCTCCTGACTCTTTTTGTCGATCTATACTGTTTGATTCATTGAGTCAACGGAAACATCCCCTGACTCATTCTCTCATCCGAGAGGTGATCCCGCCATCCAGAAGCGGTAGTTTTTTCACCTCATCTATTCCCGCATTTCGCCCCTGAGCGGCACCTCCATGAGGCGCTTGATCTCGGATGCGCCCAGACCCTTGGAAAACAGGTAATACAGCTTGGCGACGGCGGCTTCCGTCGTCAGGTCCTTGCCGGAAACGGCGCCGGCCTTTTTCAGTTCGCTGCTGGTCTCGTACGTCCCCAGGCTTACCGTGCCCTGCGGGCACTGGGAACAGACGCAGATGATGGAGCCGTTCTCGAACGCTCGGCGTATGATGGGCAGCAGAGCGCCGCCGCCCGCGGGGATGTTTCCGGCGCCGAACGTTTCGACGACGATGCCCTTGAGGCTCTCCGTCATGATGGATTCGAACAGGCCGAACTGGATGCCGGGGAAGACCTTCAGCACGCCGATGGGGATCTCCGCCATGGGCTGCAGGCGGAAGGGCTCCTGCGGCGAGGGCTGCAGCGCGGGCTGATTGTAATCGATGGTGATGCCGGCCTCGGCCAGCTGGGGATAATTCGGCGAGGCGAAGGCGATGAGGCCGTCCGCGGAATACTTCGTGGAGCGGTTGCCCCGCAGCAGTTTGCCGCCGAAATAGATGCAGACCTCCCGCGCCTTTTGGCCCGAAGCGATGAGCATGGACGTGATCAGGTTGTCGCGCCCGTCGCTGCGCAGTTCGCACAAGGGGATCTGTGACCCTGTCAGCACGACGGGTTTGGTCAGCCCCTCCAGCATGAAGGACAGCGCGGAGGCGGTGTAGGCCATGGTATCCGTGCCGTGCAGCAC
>JAIKZT010000259.1 GCA_024682015.1 Clostridia bacterium | reverse complement strand
GATACCCAATTCCAGTTTCATGTGATTTCCTCCATTTTTGCGGGGAGTACGGCTGAAACGCTACCGTTTCAGCGCGCTTGTTAACAGTGTTTCGTCGAGCAGCCGGAAGTCTGCGAGCATGCGTTCGGGGGTGTTGGCGCCCCGGTCTGGCCGCGTGACCCGCGAAAACCTGTCGAAGACCTGGATCGCGTTTTCGATGAGATCCAGGCTTTCAAAGTCCAGCCCTTCCGCTTCGCCGCTGAGGGCGATGCTGCGGTAAGGGGTCTCGTTGGGCTTTAAGCTGCCCATCAGCGGGTGCGTAAGCAACTTGTGACCGCAATGCACGAGATCTCTGGCATACACCAGGACATCCCGGTATCCGCCTTCGACCGGCCGCACGTCCTGATCCGCAAAGGCTTTCTGAACGTTCGGGTTGTTCGTCGCGATGATCAAGCGCTGCTCCTCCTGCTGACAAATAAAAAGAACAGGAAAACTGAATGCCTTCCTGCTCTGTACCTGACCTGAGAGATTCTTTCCGAAATACTGACTGATATTTCGCTGGAATTTGCCCCTTCGGTGCTTGCGCTCTCCAGAGTTTCGTCCGACTGCGGTCCTTTTACCTGAGATCATCGCCGATTCCCTGGCCGGGGAAACCGACTTACGCCTTCGGTGCACCTCTTCGATGCTCTCCCGCAATCATCATCCGACTGTTCTTTTATCTCAAATAGTTTACCATGCCTCTATTTATCGGGCAAGCAAAAGAAGCCGATAGATCTATCCGAGGTTTTAATAGAAAACCCTTCTGTCGTCCTGCAGCCTCGTGATCTTCGCGTTGTCGCAATACTCGAGGATCATCAGGGCATACTTGCGGGAGGTGTTCAGATGATCACGCAGCTCTGCGAGGGTCAGCGAGCCTTCGCGTGCGATCTTGCCGCGGATCCACTCGACCGTCTGATGCAGGAATTCGCTGTCCAGGCAGTACTTGCCCTGCACGCGGGAAAGCCTTCCATCCGCGCACATGGCGGCGATGAGGCGTTTGCGCTCCTCGCGGTCTTTCATCCCCGCAAAGACCTCGTCCGGATCGGGGCTTTCGCAGCCGGCTTCCTTATACAGTTTCTCCAGCTCCGCGATGAGCCGCAGCTGGGCTTTGGTATAGTTCACCGCATGCCCAGCGATCCCTACGGACGCGGAACTGACGGACAGTTTTCCCAGAGAAGCCAGGTATGCCAGCAGCCTGTCGAGGCTGCGCGGGTCCGCAATGCGCATGGCGGAAGCCGCTTTTCCCCGCAATTCCTCCCGCGGCATGGCGGAAAGAAGCGGATTTTTGTCGTAATAGGCCTGGATCAGATCGGCGATCGTTCGATATGACTGGTCGACGTAATCCTGATGTACGTAAATATTCCCGCCTATCTCGACGGCTCTTCCCTCCTGCAGCAATTCCTTCAGCTGACGGGAAGCTTCCTCCTCGCCGATCGCCAGTTTCTTCGCCAGGTCCGGCAGCCCCGGAAAGCTCCTGCTCGCCTCGCGCAGTTCCTGTTCCAGCCGCTGGGTCTTGCTGCCGTTTTCTCGTACCGACAGCGCCTGCAGCACGCTTTCATCGCCGCGCTTGTGCTTTTTAGCGGCAGGATCCAGCACGACGCCCCCGCCGACTGTCGTGACTGGCGAATAATACCGCACGACGAACGGGTCACCCTGCCGCATGGCGACGGGTTCCTCCGTGCGCAGCTGCGCATAGCCGCTCTCGCCCGGCGAAAGCGCGTCGCGGTCGAGCAGCACGGCCTTGCACAGCACCTGGGCAGAGCCATAATGCAGATGCAGGCGTGACCCGCTCAGGAGCGTCCTGGGCGAATCCGAGAGCACGCTGAGCTTTACGTCGAGCATGGAGGACGCCGCGAGGCTGTCCTTGGCCGCGATCACGTTGCCCCGGGCGATGTCTTCCTTTCGCACGCCGGCGAGGTTCACCGCCGTCCGCTGCCCGGCGTAGGCTTTATCCACGGACTTTCCGTGCACCTGCAGGCCGCGCACCTTGGCGGAAAGTCCCTCCGGATAGATGCAGACTTCCTGGCCGACCGCGATCTGTCCCTGCGTCAGCGTGCCCGTAACGACGGTGCCGAAGCCCTGGATCGTAAACACGCGGTCCATGGGGATGCGCAGCAGCGCCGGGTTAGCGTTCTTGTCCGCAGTCTGCGCCGCCATGGCGAAGATGAGCTGTTTCAGCTCTTCAATGCCCTTTCCGGTCTGCGCCGATACGCGAAGGCACGGCGCATCCTCGAGAAAACTGCCCGCGACCGCTTCGCGCACGTCGGCTTCGATCATGTCGAGCCAGTCCGCCTCGGGCATGCCCTGCGCGATGGACGCCACCATGTCCGTCTTCGTGATGACGATAATGCCCCGCTGGATGTTTAAAAGCCTCATGATGTCGAGGTGCTCGACGGTCTGGGGCATGACTCCCTCATCCGCCGCCACCACGAGCAGCACGAGGTCTATGCCCCCTATGCCTGCGAGCATGTTGCGGATGAATTTCTCGTGACCCGGCACGTCGATGATGCCGATGTCCTCGCCATTCGGCCCCTTCATGTCCGCGAAGCCCAGCTCGATGGTGATGCCTCTTTCCTTTTCTTCCTTCAGCCTGTCCGCGTCCATCCCCGTAAGCGCCTTGATGAGGCAGGTCTTGCCGTGGTCGACGTGTCCGGCTGTGCCGACGATGATGTTCTTCATGTTTTCAGAGCCGCAAAGATCTCCGCAGCGACTTTCTTTCCAAAAAATAAAGTGGCGGGAGCATGTGAGAATCGAACTCACCAGGCAGGCTCCTAACCTGCTACAACGGTTTTGAAGACCGCGGGGCACACCGGCACCCATCTGCTCCCGAAAAAGGCGGATAAGTCCGCCTTGTCTATTTTAGTTTCGAATGCCGAGAATGTCAATCAGCGCCGCGCGCACAGCGGGAAGTTCCTCTTCGACCAGCGTCCGCATGTCCAGAAGCAGCTTTCCTTCGGATACGCGCGCGATGACGGGCGTCCGGAACAGCCGAAGTTTCTCCTGCAGGCCATCGACGCTCATGGCGTCCGGCTGAAGCCAGACGGCGCAGGACGCCAGGTCCAGCATGGGAGCAGAACCGCCGCCCACTCTTCCGACGGTATCCTCCGTCCCGATCTGAGCCGCCAGTCCTTCAGCAGCCAGCCCCGCGGCAAAGCCTTGCGCCTGCAGCCGCAGATCCGATACCGGGCGGGTCACCATAGAGAGGACCGGGATGCGAGACGAGGCTTCCTTCGGGTCGCGGTAGATGCGCATGGTCTCTTCGAGCGCCGCGAGGGTCATTTTATCGACACGCACGACGCGGGCGAGCGGATGCTTCTTCATGAGGTCGATGTACTTCTTTTTTCCCGCGATGATGCCGGCCTGCGG
>JAIKZT010000247.1 GCA_024682015.1 Clostridia bacterium | reverse complement strand
GCAGGATCAGCTCCTGTTCCGGGTCAACGCCGCCGTCGTAGGCCAGGCCTACCGCGTAGCGCGTGATCGCAGCCATCATCAGATGCAGCGTCACCAGGAACATCTCTTTCTCCGAAACGTCGGTGCGCAGCGTGCCATCCTGCAGCGCGTGCTGATAGATCTGGTGGACACGCATGCCGATGCGCGTTACGACGTCGGTATAGGGTTTTTTGGCATCAGCGGAGATGGGCTCCTGTTCCAGATAGATGTTAAAGAACTGGTTGAACCGGAGCATGTCCTTGTGATTGCGGTACAGGTCCAGATAGGACTCGAGGTAATAGTCGAACTCCTCGGCCGCGGTCGCCTCGCGGATCTCGGACAGACGCACGATCTGCGCCTCGTACTGCGACCAGATCCAGGCGCTGACCCCCATCACAAGGGCGGGCTTTGTGCTGTAATAGCGGTAGACCGTGGCGACGCCGATGCCCGCTTCGTCGGCCACGTCGGTCATCTTGACCTTATCGATGGTACGCTCGGAGAAGAGCCGGAAACCTGTTTCCAGGATCCTCTGCCGGGTGACCTCCTTCTGCATTTCGTTCAATGAAGGGTTGATACCCATAGTTTCCTCCGCAGGAGGTCTGGGGACGGCACTGTCCCACGACAAATAGACAGACTATCTCCTGTGATAGATAGTCTATCACTCATGAGACAACCAGTCAACAGGTCTGCGCATAAAAATGAGACAGGGGACGTTTCTGCCTGCCAACTTGCGGAGCGCGGGCGCCCGTGCTATGATGGAAGCGCATTTTGTGAAAGAGGTACACCCATGATCATCATCCTTGTGAAGCAGATCCTCCAGATGTTTCTGCTGGCCGGCTTCGGCTATCTGCTCTTCCGCAGCGGCAAGATCAGCCTGGAAGGCAGCAAGACGCTGGGCAACATCCTGATCTTCGCGTCGCTGCCCGCCGTCATCATCAACGGATTTCTGGTCGACCGCACGCCCGAGCACGTGAAAGGCCTGCTGTGGAGCGCGGCCGGGGCAGCCGTCCTGCTGCTGATGTCCATCCTCATCTCGCACTTCGCGTTCCGCAAGGACGGGGTCGCGGCCTTCGCGTCCGCTTTCTCCAACCCCGGATTCTTCGGCATTCCCCTCGTCGTTGCGACCATCGGACAAGGCGCGGTCTTCTACGCGGCGCCCTACATCGCGTTCCTGAACATCGGCCAGTGGACCTACGGCGTGTCGCGGCTCAACGGTCAGCCCGTGCTGCAGGGATTCCAGCCGAAAAAGCTCATCCGCGCGCCGTTCGTCATCGCGATCCTCACCGGGCTCGTCCTCTTCGTGACCCAGCTGCCGCTGCCGGCCATCGTCCGCAGCTGCCTGTCCTCCATCGCCGGGCTCAACACGCCCCTCGCCATGTTCACGGTGGGCGTCTACCTGGCGCAGACGGATCTGGCCAAGATGGTCCGCCGCGGGTCGCTCTACGTCGTCTCCATCCTGCGCCTGCTGGTGATCCCCTTCATCGCCCTGCTCATCCTGAAGCTGCTGCCGGCGTCCATGGTCGAGATGAAGACGGTGCTGCTCATCGCCATCGCTTGCCCGGTCGGGTCAAACGTGGCCGTCTACGCGCAGCTGCACGGCAAGGATTATCCGTACGCCGTGGAGACCGTCATCATTTCCACGATCCTCTCCATCGCGACGATCCCCTTCATGCTGTATCTGTCGGAGCTGATCTGGTAGCGCCGGATCCCCCTGAAGCGAAAATAACGGACGGGCCCGCGGGCTCGTCCGTTTTGCGTTGTCTTCTGATCTTTTGCGCGGGCCTTCCCTACAGCGCCACGAAGAACTTCACGAGGAAGATGGCGGAGAGGACATACGTGAGGGCCGATACCTCCTTCGCCCTGCCCGTGGAGAGCATCAGAGCCGTGTAGCTGATCAGGGCCAGGCCGATGCCGTGGCCGATGGAGCCGGAAACAGGCATGGCCAGAAGCATGAGCGCGACCGGCAGGATCTGCGTCATGTCGTCGAAGTCGATGTTTTTGAGCCCTCCAAGCATGAGGATGCCCACATAGATGAGCGCGGCAGACGTGGCCGGCGCCGGGATGACGGCGGCCACGGGCGCGAGGAAGGTGCTGGCCAGGAACAGGATGCCCGCCGTGACAGCGGTAAGGCCCGTGCGGCCGCCCGCGGCGACGCCCGAAGCGGATTCCACGAACGTCGTAACGGTAGACGTGCCTGTGAGCGAGCCCGCCAGCGTGCCGAGGGCGTCGGACAGCATGGCCTCCTTCATCTGGGGCATCGTGCCATCCTCGTTCAGCATGCCCGCCCGGGAAGCCGTTCCCACGAGCGTGCCGATGGTGTCGAACATGTCGATGACGCAGAACGAGACGACGATCGTGATGATCGTGAAGAAGCCGATCTGCGTAAATCCTTTGAAATCCAGTTTGAAGAGGGTCATCCGGGCCATGTCGGAAAACGGTGGAACGAAGGACGCGCCCCGCAGCGCCCCGAAGGGATCGACCCCCAGCAGCAGCGCCTCGCCCGCCCAGTAGAGGACGGAGGCGGCCAGGATGCCCAGCAGGACGGAGGCCTTGACGTTCCGGTTGCTTAAGGCGGCGATCACGAAGAGGCCGATAAGCATGGTCGCGACAGTCAGGCACATGGGCAGAAAGCCGCTTCCCATGGCGTCCCGGGCGGAAGACGCGGTGAGCGCGCCGAAGAAGTCGTGCATGGCGAGAAACGGGCCGCCCGTCTCCGAATAAACGCCGGCGTTGGAGCCCAGCCCGATGTTCATCAGCATGAGGCCGATGGCAGGGCCTATGCCCATG
>JAIKZT010000213.1 GCA_024682015.1 Clostridia bacterium | reverse complement strand
GCGTCCACGCCGGACCGCACGGCGGCCATCCTGTCGGACGACTTTGCGCAGTGGCAGGCGGCCTGGGACAGCCTGCACAAAGACTGCGAAACGCTGCAGAGCCTGGGCTGCCGGGCGATCTGCTGCACATGCAACACGGCGCACTACTATCTGCACCAGTTCGACGATCTGAAGATCCCCGTCATCTCCATGATACGCGAAACGGCGAAGGAAATGGGGAGGCTGCACCAGGGCGAAAAGGTGGCCGTCCTCGCGACGGACGGCACGATCCGCACGGGGCTGTACCAAAAGGAGCTGGAGGCTGCGGGGGTCACGCCGTACGTCTGCGGCGAGGCGGGGCAAAAGCGCGTGATGCACCTGATCTACGGCTGCATCAAGGCGGGGCTGCCGGCGGACAAAGAGGCGCTGGCAGCGGTCGACGCCGAGGTGAAAGCCGCGGGGTGTAAGGCGGCGCTGCTGGCCTGCACGGAACTGTCCGTCATCAAGTCGGATGAAAAACTGGATGAGTTTTATGTGGATCCCATGGAGATCATGGCCGAGCGGGCCATTGAATTCATGGGGAAACGGGTGAAATAGGCCCTCAGGCGAGCTCAGGGATCGTCAGAGAGCCGAAAGGAGTTAAACATGGGACTTGAAAAGGACTGCAAATTAAACCTGCACAGCAAATACGAGGCGGGGCCGCGCAACCTGATCACGGATGTGGCAGGCGTTAAGGTGGGTCACGTGACCCTCCAGAGCGAAGACCACAACGTGAATACCGGGGTCACCGCCATCCTGCCGCACAGCGGGAATCTTTTCCGCGAGAAGCTGTTCGCCGGGGCGGCCGTCATCAACGGGTTCGGCAAGAGCGTCGGCCTCGTGCAGATAGACGAGCTGGGCACGCTCGAATCGCCCATCGTCATGACGAACACGCTGTCCGTGGGTACGGCGCTTACGGCGAGCGTCAAGTACATGCTGGAGAAGAATCCCGAGATCGGCGTGCAGACGGGAACGGTCAACTGCGTGGTCACCGAGTGCAACGACGGCGAGATCAACGATATCCGCGGCCTGCACGTGACGGAGGAGCATGTGCGGCAGGCGCTTGAAAACGCGGAGAACTGCGACGGCACGTTCGAGGAAGGCGCAGTCGGCTCCGGCACGGGCATGGAGATGATGGGGCTGAAGGGCGGCATCGGTTCCGCCAGCCGCATGGTCCGCATCGGCGGGCGCTGGTTCACCATCGGCGCGCTGTGCATGACGAACTACGGCACGGACGACAACCTCGTGATCGGCGGCGACTTCATCGGCCGGCGCATCGATGCGGAACGCAAGAAGGAAGACAAGGGCTCGTGCATCATCATCATCGCGACGGACATCCCCCTGAGGGATCGTCAGCTGCGGCGCGTGGCGCTGCGCGCGGCTCATTCGCTCGCCCGCACCGGTTCGTATTCGGGCAACGGCAGCGGTGACCTCGCCATCGCTTTCTCGACGGCAAACAAGGTGGAACACTTCAACGAGTCGCCGTTTGCGACCTACGAATTCCTGTACGACGAGAACATCTCCCGCACGTTTGAGGCAACGGTGGAGTGCGTCGAGGAAGCGCTCATCAGTTCCATGTACCACGCGAAGCATACGCTGGGCGTGCGCGGCAGGGACGAGAAGTGCCTGCAGGAGTATCTGCATCTGTATAAGGGATAGCGCAGGGAGTTGTTCCTGAAGTGAGAGCGATTTGACGGTTTGTAGCGGTCGCCTGTCCCTGTAAAGTGGGACAAGGAACCGTCCCCATGTCTCAAAAAGTGGGACAAGGAACCGTCCCCATGTCTCATTCGAGGATAAGAAAATGAGAAAACAAGTAAGTTTATGGGTCGCGTTGGCGCTGACCGCCGTTCTGCTGGCAGGCTGCACGGCAAAGGCGCCCGAGATCGACAAGACCGTCCACGGCAATCTGCTGAAGGTCACGGCTGCGGACGAATTCAAGGCCGGCGCGCTGGAAAATCTGAAGCTGCTGCCGGACGTGGGCGACGGTGCGGTCGAACTCGCGAAGGGCGCGACGGAAGGTACGTTCACTTCGGCCGAGTATGACACCGACGAATTCTACCGCATGGTCGCCTGCTGGAATGCGTCCATCGCTGAAGGCGGCAGCGTGGAAGTCTGGGCGCGCGCGAAGTACGGGGAAGAGTGGACGGACTGGCTCACCTGGGGCAAGTTCACCCCGTACGAAAAGCGCGGCACGCGGGAGAACAAGACGTGCGACGGCGCCCGCGTGGACCAGGACACGTTCATCCTGAGCAAAGGCGCCGGCACGCAGGTGCAGATGAAGGCCGTGCTGAAACGCGAGTCGGCGGAGGATCCGTCCCCCGTCCTGCGCCAGCTCTCCATGACGTTTTCCGGCGGCCAGATGGTTCCCACCTATGCGGAGGAACCGCTCGAGGCCCTGCCAGAGGAGGCGCTGTGCTTTGCTCCGGCCTATTCGCAGGAGGTGCGCAGCGAGTCCATCGCGGACTCCATCTGCAGTCCCACCACGATGACGGTCATGATGAACAGCCGCGGCATGGACATTCTGCCCGAGGAATACGCGCTGCGCGTGAAGGACAACGGCGAGAACATCTTCGGCAGCTGGTCGTTCACCTGCGCGGGCGCGGGGCTGTACGGTTTTGAATGCTACTGCCAGTATGCCAGCGAGGACATTCTGATGCAGGAGCTTGCGAAGGGTCACACCTGCGGCATCTCCGTGCGCTATTCGCCGAAGAACGGCGGCGGACAGCCCAAACTCGACGGCTGCTGGAAGGCGACCGGTGGGCATCTGATCGCGATCATCGGCTACGAGTACGAGGACGGCGTGCGCGACGCGGACCACCTGTATTTCTACAGCAGCGACTCGTTTTCCGAGGATGACGCGCACAGCTACCGGCGCTACTCCTGGAAGCAGCTGTCGCGCTGCTGGGAGAACCGCCTGGCGTACATCATCCCGGACACGAACGCAGAGATCGACCAGACGACGCTGGCGCCGTGGATCGGCCGCGAGAACGTGACGGTCGAATCCGTCGGAAACGGCGAATACCGCCTGCTGCACGCGGACGGAAGCCCCGTGGATCTGCGCTCGTTCGAGAGCGGGCAGGGCGTTATCGCCTACTGCGTGGACGGCGTGCGCACCGACATGACGGAGGGCGGTGTCGCGAGCGACCATTCCATCGTCTACGGGTACGCCATGCAGGTGAGCGCCAACGAAACGTATCTCTACGCGCAGGCTCAGGCGGGCGGCACCTTCCGGATGAACGCGGACGAGCTGCTGCAGAAGGCGGCAGAGATGGGCGTCGAAGACCCCGCCATCCACGTCTACGCCATGGGGGACGACGGCTACTGCTACGAGGGCGTGCTGGAGTAGGGTATGAAATACGTTTACATCGCCCTTGCGGCGTGGAACCTGATCGTGTTCTGCGTCTACGGGCTGGACAAATACAAGGCGAAACACGACAGATGGCGCATCAAGGAGCGCACGCTGATGCTCTGCGCGTTTTTCTTCGGCGGGCTCGGCGCGCTGCTGGGCATGCGCGTCTTTCACCACAAGACGAAGCATCGCCTATTTACGATCGGCGTTCCACTTTGCCTGATCCTGAACATCGCGGCGCTCTTCCTGCTGCTCTTCTGGCACGGCGGCGCCAAGGCCCTTTGGAAGGGCTGACCCCGCTCAAACCGATGCAAAACAAAACGGCCCGCAAGGGCCGTTTTTGCTTTAGGGCCTTACGCGCCCTTATGTGAACGCAGGAACCGGTCATCCTTACTCCTCCGCCTCGAACCCGGCGATGGCCGTATACCGCATGCCGCTTTTGACGCGGTCGGAGCGCATCAGCACGAAGCGGGAGACCGTCATGGCGCAGGGGGTGACCCGGACAGGGCGGGCGCCTCTGGCGCGGCGCAGCAGGGTGACGTGCGGCGAAAAACGCTTGCGGTCGAAGGGGATGCCGCTTTCGGCCAGCGCCCGGCGGATGCCGCGGACGAGGGCATCGAGTTCCGAAGATCCGCGCAGCCCGGCCCACCACAGGTCGCCGAAAGAGCCGCAGCCGTCCAGCGCCAGCGTAAAAGGCGCGAATCGCACGGACGCGAGCGCGTCCGCTGCCTGCGCGGGGTCACCGTACTCGCCGATGAAGGCGAGCGTCAGGTGCAGGTTCTCCTCCCGCGTGAAGTTTCCGCGCGCGCCCCGGTCGTACAGGTCTGCCTGGGCGTCGGCGAGAGCGTCCTTCATTGCGTCGGACAGTTCTATGGCGACGAATAATCTCATGCGTGCATCCTCCGGGAACATTGTACCATGCGGGCGGCGGGGTATGGTATACTATACGTGTCAAACAGCGTCTTCGCGGACATCCTGAAAGCAAGGAGGCATTCTCATGATCAAACGGATCGCAAGCATACTTCTGGTTTTGGCGCTGTGCCTGGCGGCATTCCCGGCGCAGGCCTTCGCCGACCGGTCTTCCCTGAAGCAGGTGGTCATTACGGACACCGGACTTACGGGGGAATACATCTACAACACCGGCGGGCTCGGCCTGATCGAACAGGCCGACGGCACGCGCCTCCTGATCGATGACAAGGGCACGGTCTACCGCCGCACGACGGGCTGGATGGACTATGACCCGGCCAGCGGCCTCTATTCGATCGGCTCCGACGGTTATTACCGCCTCTCCGACGGGCAGCTCGTCCTGTCCCGGCAGCAGATCGAGGAAAGCGTCAAGGCGTTCATGATCGAAAACCTGGGGCTTTCCGCCGCAGACATCGCGGGCTTTGACCTGGCGTTCCTGGGCGAGATGACCGACGGCTACGCCACATGCAATTTCGTCGTGGCCCTCCAGGAGGCAGACGACCTCGTGCGCTATGATTTCTACGCGTTCATCGACGAAGGCGGCCTTGTGCGGTTCATGACGCCCCTCTTCGGCTACACATCCGCCACCGGTTATCCGCTCAGCTACTACGTCGGCACGTACGGCGAAGGCTTGGTGCCCTGCATCGCGCAGTACCATGACGAGGCCGACCACTGGCTGCTGAAGTGGTACGAGGGCGGCTACCGGGATACCTTGGGCAACGACGTGCTCGTGTTTGAGTCGCCGGACGGACGGCCCTATGACGAGGATCAGGAATTCGTGACGCGCTATGACGGCCGGGAACTGTCCAGCTGGGAGGCGTTCCACAACGGTCATGCGACCGTGGCGAACCGGGATTACCTGTACGGGCTCATGGACCGTGGCGGCAACATCACGGTGCCCTTTGCCTATGAGTTCCTCTACAACGAAGTCGGCGAGTATCCGGCGGCGGGGCTGCCAAACGGCAAGTACGGCTTTATCGACGTAAAGGGAAACACCGTCATCCCGTTCATGTACGAAGACGCCAAAGGCGAGTTCGCAGGCGCGTTCGTCGTCAAGGATAACGGCAAATTCGGCGTCGTCGACCGGGAAAACGAGACGATCGTTCCCTTCGAGTACGACCGCATGAGTTCCCCGCAGGGCAATACGGTCTACGCGATCAAGAAGGGCAAGGTCTACACGATGGGCTTCGCGAATGCGGGCAGCGGGGACATTACCGCGGACGGCAAATGGGCGGCTCACTGCGTGTTCTCCGACGTGCCCAAGGGCTCCTGGTACGAACCGCACGTGCAGGCGGCGTACGACGCGGGCATCGTAGGCGGCCGGGCGGATGGCACGTTCAACCCGCTGGGGACGCTGCGGCACGGCGAGATCATGGTGATGGTCGCCAACCTGCACAGCCGCATGAAGAACGACCACTACGACTTCCAGGGCTTGCGCAGAGCCGGCGAGCACTGGGCCGGCCCGTTCTGGGAGTACTGCAAGGCGGAGGGGATCATCGACAGCCGCTTCGACGGCAGGCTCGACGAGCCGGTGACCCGCGAAGAGATGGCCTACTACTTCGCCCACACGCTGA
>JAIKZT010000190.1 GCA_024682015.1 Clostridia bacterium | reverse complement strand
CGTTGCACAGCGTATTGGTGATCGTCATGCAGATCTGGTCGTAGCTGCAGCCGTCCATCCAGGCGATGCCGCACGCCGCTCCGCAGCCCGCGCTCACCGCGCCGCAGAACGCGGACAGGTTGCCGATGTGCCGCTTGATGTGCACGGAAATGAGGTTGGCCAGGGCAAGGGCGCGCAGCAGCGTCTCCTCATCCTTTCCCCAGGACTTGGCGTACTCGCAGATCGGCAGGGTCACCGTCATGCCCTGGTTGCCGCTGCCGGAGTTGATGACCACCGGCATGGAGCAGCCGTTCATGCGCGCGTCGCTCCCGGCAGCCGCTCTGGCCGCAGCGCGGCCTTCCACGCGGTCGCCTTCCATGTCCATCAGCGTCTGGCCGACGGCCTCTCCGTAACCGCCTTTGAGCCCTTCCTCGGAGATGGCGGTATTGAGGGAGATCTGCCGCTCCAGGATGGGCCGGATGTCCTCGATCTTCACCTGGGACGCAAACTCCAGGATGTCACGGATGTTCAGGCTCTCTTTCTCTTTGCTTTCCCCGCCGGTGGTGTATCCGCCGCGGTCGCAGAAGACCGTCTCGCCGTTCTTTTCGATCTTCGTGATATGCGTATGCTCGTGTTCAACGGTAACGCCTGCCGTCTGATCCCCGCAGACAGCTTCGATGCGGATGTAGAGGTTATCCTCCCCTTCGGCATACTTTGCCGTGCAGAAGCCCTGTTCCGCCAGCTTCTTGGTGCGGACGATGTCCTCCGGGGTGACCTTCGTCAGCACCTCGAAATCCATCGAGGCATCTCCGCCGACACAGCCCAGAGTTGCCGCGACCTCGATCCCGCGCTCCCCGCCGGAGTTGGGGACGACCACGCTCTTGACGTTTTTGATGATGTTTCCGCTGAGATACGCGGTAAGGTGCTCCGGCATGCAGCCCATCACTTCTCTCGCCTTTGCCGCGGCAAAGGCGATGGCGATGGGCTCCGTACAGCCCAACGCGGGGACCAGTTCGTGCCGCAGGATCGCGACATAGCTCTCATAGGTTTTCGGATCCATGGTTTTACTCCTTTCCGGCATGTCCGGGCAGAAAGGGGAGGGTGCTTTGGGCACCCCGTTCACAACGCTGAAACCATTGTAAAATCACAAAAAGCAGTTGTCAATGGCTCCTGACATATTTCTGATCATATCAGAAAAATTTTAATCAAATAATTGCTTTCGTCCACTTTTCTTCATCAAACACCCCAGTTTATGCTATACTGTTTCAAGATTAAAACGTCTTTCTGATCACACGGAAGGAGAAGACCGCCTATGCTGGAAATCGGCACCCCCGCCCCGGATTTTACCCTCCCCGACCAGAACGGAACACCCCATTCCCTGAGTGAGTACCGCGGAAAGAGAGTCATCCTCTACTTTTATCCCAAGGACATGACAAGCGGCTGCACCAAACAGGCCTGTGCCTTCGGCGAGCTTTATCCGCAGTTCCGTGAAAAAGGCGCCGTCGTGCTGGGCGTCAGCAAGGACACCGTCGCATCCCACAAGAGATTTGAAGAGCAGTACGGCCTGCCCTTCACGCTCCTCTCCGATCCGGACAGGCAGGTCATCCGGGCCTACGACGTCCTGAAGGAGAAGAAGAATTACGGCAAGGTCACGCTGGGCGTCGTCCGCACGACCTACCTCATTGATGAGGAAGGTGTCATCGTGCGCGCTCTGGACAAGGTGAAGGCTGCAGAGAATCCCGCCGAGATGCTGGGCTTCCTTTCCTGAGCCGAAGCAAGTGCCCTCATCCATCACAAAAGAAAAAGGAGTGCAAAGCCATGCTGAAGGATTTTGTCAAGGCGCTGCCGCCGGAGGCGGATCAGCTCTCGTCCGAAGTGAAGAAGGAACAGGAAAAGCTGTTCGCTTCCCAGATGAAGATCAAGGAAGCAAAACTGCCGGTGATGGTCATCTTTGAAGGCTGGGGTGCAGCCGGAAAAGGCAGCGTCATCAGCAGGGTCATCAAGAATATCGACCCGCGTTTCTTCCGTGTGCGCACCATGGTGCCGCAGCCCACCGAAGAGGAAAAGCGCTACCCCTTCCTGCGCCGCTATCTCCTTGAGATACCGGAAGCCGGAAAGTTCACCTTCTTCGACGGCTACTGGATGAACGAAGTGACAGGCAAACGGCTGGACGGCAAACTCTCCGAGCAGGAATACCGGACGCGCATCCGCAGCATCAACACCACGGAGCGCTCCCTTACGGACAACGGATACCTCGTCATGAAGTTTTTCCTCCACATCAGCCGAAAAGAACAGGAGAAGCGGCTTCGCGCGCTGAAAGAAGACAAGAATACGCGCTGGCGCGTCAGCGAGGACGACCTCAGGGAAAACCGCCGCTACGACGAAGCGATGGAGGTCTACAGCCAGTACCTTTCCGCCACCAACCCCTCCTCTTCCCCGTGGTACATCATCGACGCCAAGGACAGGAAATGGGCGGAACTGCAGGTGCTCCGCTTCCTCAACCAGGGAATCGAAACCGCTCTCAAAAACCACTCACTGGCCGTGCCCATCCTACAGAACACCTTCCCTCTGAATCCAACGCCCCTTCTCAGGGACATCCCGCTGGACGACAAGGTGCTGGAGGAGAAGGACTACGAGGAGCAGCTGGACCGGCTGCGCAAACAGCTTCACGACCTGCATAACGAGCTGTACCGCAAAAAGGTCCCCGTCATCATCGCCTACGAAGGCTGGGATGCCGCAGGCAAGGGCGGCAACATCAAGCGCATTGCCAGCGCGCTGGACCCCCGGGGCTACGAGGTCCATCCCATCGCCAGCCCGGAACCCCATGAAAAAGCGCGGCACTTCCTCTGGCGGTTCTGGACGCGTCTCCCCAAGGACGGACATATCGCCATCTTCGACAGGACGTGGTATGGCCGCGTGATGGTGGAGCGCTTGGAAGGCTTCTGCAGCGAAAACGACTGGCAGCGGGCCTATAACGAGATGAACGAGTTTGAGCGAGAGCTCGCCGACTGGGGCGCCGTCATCATCAAGTTCTGGGTGCAGATCGACAACAAGACGCAGCTGGAGCGCTTTACCGACCGGCAGAACACCCCAGAAAAACAGTGGAAAATCACAGAGGAAGACTGGAGAAACCGCGAAAAGTGGGATCTCTACGAGCAGGCCGTGGACGAGATGCTGCAGAAAACGAACACCGTTTACGCGCCCTGGTACGTGCTGGAGAGCAACGACAAGCGGTACGCACGCATCAAAGCGCTCCGCATTGTGGTGGACGCCATCCAGAAAGCCTGCAAGGAAAAGCACTGATCCCGGATGCCAAAGCCCCGGCCCGCCGCCGGGGCTTTCTTCTTGCCCCCTTCCTTCAAATACGCTATAATAGCGGCGAAAAGCAGCCGATTCCTCCCCGATCGCGGGGGTGAATCGGTCTTGCTGTGTTATACCGAACGGAGGAAAGATCATGAACATCTGCGCCGTACTGGCGAAGGAATTTGAAACGAGCGAGACCGTCGTCTCCGCTGTCGCGGACATGCTGGATGAGGGAAACACCATTCCCTTCATCGCCAGATACCGCAAGGAGCAGACCGGCGCCATGGATGACACCCGTCTGCGCGCTCTGGAAGAGCGCCTCACCTATCTGCGCAGCATGGAGGAGCGCAGGGAAAAGATCGAGGCCGCCATCGCCGAGCAGGGCAAGCTGACGCCAGAACTCTCTGCAAAGCTCGCCGCTGCGACGACCCTTGCCCAGCTGGAAGATCTGTATCTGCCCTACCGGCCCAAGCGCCGCACGCGGGCCAGCATCGCAAAGGAAAAAGGGCTGGAGCCGCTCGCGGAGGCGCTGCTGCGCCAGGGGGCGAAGGACGATCCCGTGGCGCTGGCCGCTGTTTACA
>JAIKZT010000187.1 GCA_024682015.1 Clostridia bacterium | reverse complement strand
CCATGTGCGAATTGCCCAGGCATTTCGACCTTCAGATCTCTTATAAAGAGCACAGAGACGCCGCGCGGTGCAGCAACTATCCCGGCTTCGAGCTGATCGATTCCCACACGATCCGCATGCAGACGGACGACTTATATGAATTGCTGCGCTGCGTGCCATTCGTGTTCTAAAGAGGGTTTTCCCTTCTGTTCTTGCCTGTGGAACATTTGTTCGCAAAGGCGAAACGTTTTCACAAGGTATAAGATATCGACCGCGAAGAAAAAAACGCTTAAATCGACCGTTTTTGGCCTTGGGACCCGCAAGCCTTGGAATTCCAACGCTTGCGGGCTTTATAAGGCTCTTGGGCGCCTAAAGGAGGTTTATATGGCCAAATACACGGCTCAGGTAGCCGGAGACTTCGGACAGATCGTGGATTTTATCGACATAGAACTGCACAGTCAAAGCGCGTCGCTAAGCCTGGAGGAAAGCTTCGACAGGAACGTTCAGGGATGGCGCATAAGCCAGCGCGTATACGAAAGGTTCAGCTATGCCGGAGGCAATCGCGCGAGTCTCAGCGTGCTGTTTATCGAAGTGCCGGATGGCGTGGAAATCTGCGGCATAGCGACGGGAGGAAGCCAGGCGGTGTTCTTCAAGATCAATACGCTCGGCGAAACCGCTTTTCTGGAAACGCTTCAGACCGCCGTACAGCGATGGAACGACCAGTCCATATAAGACCCCCGGAAACCGCCAGGGTCCCCCGGGGGTCTTTTTATCCCATTATCTATTCCCAAAACTGTGATTTTAGGAATAGATAGATGCGCAGGAATCTGTCCCCCATCAGGGTCAGAAATCCCGTTCATCCTTGCAATTGCAAGTGTTTCAGACCATATGCAAACCGTTGAATATCTATGCGGCGCATGTATGCCTAAACATTTTTCATTCATGGAAAGCCATTTACAGGCATTCCAACGCGGCGCGCATATTTGCCTGATCCATGAGTTTTGGTCCGTAGATCCTTGGCGCTTCCATTATAAAGTCCGTTCTGTACTCTCAAGCTCCTGCCGGCATGCGCGTCTGTTTCAATGGCCGTTCCAGGACGAACCCGCCGAAATCCTTTTGCCGAGGAATATCCACCCGCCAAAATCGCGCCATTTTGACGATAAAAAGTCCCTGGACGATACAATTCCCGTCCAGGGACTTTTCTCTTCTCTATGGGCTTGTTTTTGGCCTTATTCGGCCTCGTATTTGCGGACTTCCACCAGGTTCGTGTGCTGGGGGTTGCCGTTGGCCACGGGAGAGGCCTTATAGGTGTAGGTCAGCACGTTGATGGAACCTCTCGTATCCACGCCCTTCTCATCAGGCGTGTACCAGCCGCCCTGGGACATGGCGACCGCGCCGCGCACGATGCGGTCCGTTACGAGCGCGGGAATGCGCACCGTGCCCCGGTCGTTATAGACTTCCACCAGGTCGCCGGAGCGGATGCTGCGCAGCACAGCGTCTCTGGGGTTGATCCACAGCGCAGGCGGATCGAGCTCTTCCATCCACTGGTTCTGATCGTGGATGGAATGGCAGCGCCGCTTCGTGTGGTAACCGGTCAGCTGCAGCGGATAGCGGTTCAGGCCGGCATAATCCGTCGGCCCTTCGGGACCGTCGAACCACTTGGGAATGCCGCTGATGTCCTTGCGGTGCATGTCGTAGAGCTGCCTGCTGAAGATCTCGATCTTGCCGGAAGGCGTGTTGAAAGGCACCCCTTCCCGGATCTGCTTCGAGAATGCTACGGGCTCTTCACAAGGTCCGGCGTACATATGCCCGCCCTCTTTCGTGAAGGTCTCAAAGTCCGGCAGTTCCGGTTCATGCGGGAGAAGATCCTCTTCGTAGATGCGCTTCACCCAGTCCCTGCGGGTCTCGCAGCCCTCCGTGAACGCCTCGTACAGTCCCATGTCCTTGGCGACCATCTTGATCCATTCGTATTCGAAGACGGACCCGAACAGAGGCTTTGTGCACTGATTGCTGTAAAGTACGTAGTCGTCGGAATTCCAGACGCTGGGCATCGTCTCCGTCTCAAACAGAGACGCGCCAGGCAACACGATGTCCGACCAGCGCACGCTGGGCGTGTAGAACAGATCGGAGTTGACGATGAGTTCGCACTTGCTCGTGTCGCTTAAGATGCGTTTCGTATCGTTGATGTCCGCGTGCTGGTTGATCAGCACGTTTGACGCCAGTGAAAACAGCAACTTGATGCCGCACGGCAGCTTGTCCGCGCCCTTGATGCCGTCGTTTTCGGCCGTCATGGTCTCCCAGCGGTCGATGATGCGGCTCCAGAGGAACACCGGCGTGCTGTACGTGCAGCCGTTTTCGGGCTTGAACATCTCCTGAGCTTCGTAGTGGCCGTTCGGCGTGACTGTGCCGCCTGCTCCGCCGCCGGGGATGCCGACGTTGCCCGTCATGGCGCACAGCGCCGCGATGGCGCGGATCGAATTTTCACCGATGAACGTGCGCTGAACGCCCAGGCCAGGCTGGATGCTGGCGGGTTTGGCGGTCGCGTATTCCACGGCCAGCCGCTCGATGGTCTCCGCGGGAACGCCGCAGATCTGCTCGGCCCACTTGGGGTCTCTGACGACGCCGTCCTGCAGGCCGAACAGGTAGCTTTTGTAGCTTTCGCCCACGGGCACGCCCTCGGGCATGTGAGCCTCGTCAAAGCCGACGCAGAAGCGGTTCATGAACTCCTGATCCTGCAGGTTCTTCTGGAAGATGACGAATGCCATGGCGTTAGCCAGCGCGCAGTCGGAACCCGGCTTGATGGGGACCCACTCGTCCGCGAACGTCAGCGCGGATTCGCTCTGCCGCGGGTCGATCACGACGAAATGAACGCCCTGCTCCTTCGCCTTCGCGAAATAATAGTTGCGGAAAGGCCCGATGATGGTCTCGGCCGTATTGTGGCCCCAGAGGATGACGTATTTTGAATTCATCACGTCCTGGGGATTGTTGCACGTCCGCTCCGTCCCATAGATGTACGGCGTGATGTAGTTCGCCTGAGCGCTGCTGTACGAGTTGTAATGCTGCAGATAGCCGCCGTCCAGGCACAAAAGCCTCTTCATCAGGTGGTCTGGCCGCGCCACGGCGCAGACGCCGGTGGAATAGAGCATGTAGCGGCTGCCGGGGCCGTACTTTTCACCGGTCTCCCTGATCTTGGCTGCGATCTCTTTCGCCGCTTCTTCATACGAGATGCGCGTGTACTTGCCGATGCCGCGCGCTTCCCTTCTCTTCATGGGATAGCGCAGGCGGTGCGCCGTGAGGAACGTGTGGCGATAACCGCGCCCTCTCGGACAGGTCCTCAGCTGGATGCCGCCGATGGACGTATCCGCAGAGATGTCCAGCACGCATCCTTCCGCGACCCATACTTCGAGTTTGCAGTTGCCGCCGCAGTTGTTGACTCCCGCGGCGCGCACGATGTGCGGCTCCTCCACGGGAAGCGCCGGCTTTTTCTCCCACTGCCAGCAGTCGAAGTCGTCCGCGCCGATGTGCGTGGCCAGGGCCAGCGGTCTTCCCGCGGCGATGCCCTGGAGCGCCTGGATGACCAGCTCCAGCTCCTCCGTGAGGGTCACCGCCTTCTGTTCCTTCAGCGCTTTACAGAACTCTTTTACGGTATCCAACGTGAACTGCTGGATGAACATCTCGATGACGATCCCGGCATTTCCAATGCCTTTCAGCCCGCAGACCGACAGATACTCCAGAAAGCGCAGCTGCTCGCCGAGGAAGTCCGCGGGATTGCCGTCCATGTAAACAGGCTCGTACCCGTAGGACTTGTAAAAGCGGATGCAGTCGTACGTCGTGCGGTCGATGAGGATGTCCCCGTGACCCTTGCAGGCCGACGCCCACATGGGAATGTAGACGTCCGCGTCCGTCCCCTTGAACAGGTCGTCGTACTCCTGAGCGGAGATCTCGCTGGGGATGCCGTAGAAGATGCAGTCCTCCTGCCACTGCTTCAGGTCCTCGAAGAAGACCCGCATCAGGTGCGCGTTGTATAGAAAGGTCTTATCGTTCACAAAGGCCATGGGTTAAACCTCCCGGGGTTTGATCCCCAGAATCTGCTCCTTCAGCTCCTGCATGCGGGCGAGGTTGCCGATGATGATGGCGCCGGTGAGCTTCCCGTCCGCGTAGAAGCGCTTTTCGAAGTACCGCGCGAACTTTTTATTGACGGCGAACAGATCCGGCTGCCAGTTGTCGTCTGTTTCGGTCGTATATCGCTTCTTCGGATCCTTGCCCACGTCGCCGCAGGAGAACATGGAGACCTCCGGCGAATTGATGATCATGGAGGAATCCGTCGGTCCGATCACGGCAGAGCCGCCGGCTGCGTTGATGCCGGCCACTCTTCCCTGTTCCAGCGCCTGGGACCAGAGCTGCCAGTTCGTGCCGTATTCGGCGCAGTCACCGCAGGCGTAGATGTCCTTGGCGCTCGTCTCGCACTTCTCGTTGATCACGACGGACCGCGTGCAGCGGATGCCGCTCGCCTGCGCCAGCGCGATGTCCGCCCGTACGCCCGTGGACATGATGACCAGATCGCAGGGGAATTCCCGTCCGTCCGCCAGCTTCACGTATTCCACGTGCCCTTTTCCGCCGATCTCCTCGATGGTGACCCCGGTATGGACCGGGAACGACGTGATGGCGCGCTCGAGCGCTTTCGCGCATTCCTCATCCAGAAAGCGCGGCATGAGCATGGGCAGCGCTTCGAGGACCGTTACGTCCAGTCCGTAGCGGGTCAGTTCGAAGGCCGCCTCCAGGCCGATCACGCCGCCGCCGATGACGACGGCTTTGCCCGTATCGACGCAGAGCCGCTTGACCTCCATCAGATCCTCATAGCGGCGCAGAACCTTGACTTCCGGGAGGTCCTTTCCCTTGATGGGCGGTACGAAAGCGTTCGCGCCGGTTGCGTAGATGAGCCTTTTATAGAAATAGGAACCCGCGGACGTCGAAACGAGCCTGGAGGAATTGTCTATGGAGAGGACTTTCGTGCCCAGCAGCAGGTCGATCCGCTGCTCGCGGTACCAGTCTCCGCCCGCCACGATGGTGCGCCCGAGCTCGTAGGAGCGCAGCGGTGTCTTCGTGAGCATGGGGCGGCTGTAGGCGGGAACGCGCTCGTCGCCGATCATCAGGATGCTGCCGTCCCTGTCGGTTTCCCTTATGCCCTGGGCTGCGGAAACGGCGGCGATGCCGGCGCCGACGATGACGTAATTATAGATCTTCTGCATGGCGCTCGCCTCCTTTCAGAGCAGCTTTGATCGCGGCGGGAAGCTTTACGATGAGGTTGGGATCTGTGATGTCCGCCACGGGCAGGAACGCGAGATCCTCCTTCTCCACGCCGTATTCCGCCTTGAGTTCCTCGATGTCTCCGAACTTCAGGGACCGGGTGGGGCATGCGCCGCAGCAGGCGGGTTCATATCCTCTTTCGCGAAGTTCGGCGCAGGCATCGCACTTCTGCGCCATGCCCTTGGTCAGCGAGAAAGAGATCGCGCCGTTCGGGCAGTTCCACATGCAGCTGCCGCAGCCCATGCACAGGTTGTCGTCGTGGACGACCGTGCCGTCCGCGGCCTTGTGCATGGCGCCTGTTGGACAGGCCTTCACGCAGTTGGCCTCCTCGCAGTGATTGCAGGCGCCCGAATAGTGGGCGTAGAACTTTTTGCCGCCCGCTTCGACGGAAATCGTCTCTATGCGTCGGAAAAACTCTCCCGGCTGCAGGCCGTGGAGATCTTTACAAGCCACCTGGCAGGCGCCGCAGCCCAGACAGGTGTTCATGTTGAAGTAAAAGCCAAGTCTTCCCATAAGTGTTCTCCGCGTGTTTGTCCTTTCTGTGATGGTTCAGCGATGCGCGTCCATGTAGCTCTGCAGGATGATGACGGCCGCCTGGCGGTCGATGATGGTCTTCCGCTTTTCCCGTCGCATGTCTGCCGCGATGAGCACGTCCTCCGCGATCTTCGTCGTGAAGCGCTCGTCCTGGAAGGCGAATTCGATCTTCATTCCTTGGCTTCTGGCCTTGTTCTGCAGTTTTTCCACGAAAGCGCGCACCTTTTCGGTCTGGGGGCTGTCTTCTCCGGACAGCATAAGGGGAAGTCCGGACACGATCGTGCCGACTTCGTACTCTTTTGCCATCTCCAGAACGGCCGTCGTATCCCGTTTGACCCCCACACGCTCGATGGTGGTGATGCCTTGGGCGGAGATGAACAGCGGGTCGCTGACGGCGACGCCGATGGTCTTATCCCCGATATCCAGTCCCATGATCCGCATAATGCTCCTCAATGCAAAACAAGCGGACGCTCGCGCCCGCTTTGCTTTGTCTACTTGTTCAGAAAACTCCTCAGCAGCTCTTCGACCAGGTCGTCCCGCTCGATGTGCCGGATGAGGTTCCTTGCGTTATTGTGCCCCGTAATGTAGGAGGGATCGCCGGAAAGGATGTAGCCGACCATCTGATCGATCGCGTTGTACCCCTTTTCCTCCAGCGCATCATACACCGTCTTCAGGATGTCTTCTGTCGTTCTCTGTTCGGGTTTATCCGGACTGCTGAAAAGTATCGTTTTTCTCTCCACGTCGTACCTCCTTTTTCAATCTCTATATCCTACCCTTGATTATAGATGTTTTCGCGAAGCGAAACAAGCCTGTTTCTAAGCCTTCTGCTCCATGAGTTTTTCGGCTGCCGCGAAAGCGTCTCCCAGTCTGGAAACGTCCTTGATGCCCGCCTG
>JAIKZT010000156.1 GCA_024682015.1 Clostridia bacterium | reverse complement strand
AGAAATTACAGCAGGAGGCCGCCAAATGAAGATGCCCGACCTTAATAAAATAAAAGAAAAGATCAAGAATACAGATCTTAAGAAGCTTAAAAGAGATTTTTTATACGGCAAGCCGCATGAGGAGCGCCGCCTTGGCGATCTTTATATTCCGAAGTCCCATCTGTACAAGCACAGAGAATGGCGCGGAGTTAAGGATACCATGTACTACTTCCATAATATCTGGCTTTACAACTACATGATGATGGTTGCGGATATCATGAAGTACGGCGGACTGTGGACCTTCGCAAAGGGCGTATGGCGCTACCGCTGGGTAGGACAGAGCTATCTGCCCGTAATGCACTGGTTCGACCGCGGACTTGAAGGCATGAGAGGCGAAGCCCTCAGAGCCTCCGCATGGCATTACCGCGCAATGGTAAACCAGACCATCGACCAGTTCATGCGCATGTTCAGCGCCGACCAGAACATCGGCGGCAGCAAGGCGCTGTACGACAAGACCATCGCCCACGACGAAACGGTCTGGGGCGGCGTCTTCTATCCGTACAGAGACCAGCTCGACGACATCCCCCTGCAGATGATCCCGTATTTCGTCACCTGCCACGTCAACAACCACACCGTCCTGAACTACATCGACGCGACCCAAGCCCTGGGCCTGCCGGGCGATCCGTGTCCCATGTGCCAGGCGGAATGCGGCCTGATGATCCTGGACGACGAGCCCGATTACTATCCCGCGTTCATCACGACGAACGAGGCCTGCGACGCTTCCGTCGCCACGTCCGTCATCCAGGACTGGATGATCAACAAGCCTCTGTACGCCATGCCGCAGCCCATGCAGTTCGACGATCCGCTCGTGCAGGAACACTGCGCGAAGGAGATCGAAGGCGCGTTCCGCTTCATCGAGGAGCAAATGGGCGTGGAGTTCAACTGGTCCGAGTGCCTAAAGCACGTGGAAGAGCAGAACGAGCTGCAGCGCTTCGAGTGGGAAAAGTGGGACGTCGCGGCCAATACGCCGTACTATCCCATCACCGGCACGGCGCAGGCGCTGTACCGCATCTACCAGAGCCAGCGCGGCAACCGGAAGATCTGGCACGACACGGACAAGCGCGTCCGCAAGATCCTGGAGAAGTGCGTCGAGCAGAAGATCAGCACGTTCCCGATGACGCGCCACAGGGTCATCGCCTGGTCCTGCGCGCCTCTGTATTATTCCCACTGGTGCACCTGGGCTTACAACTGCTGGGGCCTCAACTGCATCATCAACATGGACTCGCTCATGTTCGACATGACGATCCGCACGGACACCTACGAGAACATGCTGCTGGACTTCGCCCGCTATCACGAATGGGCACCCATGCGCCGCATGGCCGTGGGCGGCATGCAGCACATCTTCGAATTGTGGGAGAACATGGAGAAGTTCCACTGCGACATGGTCATGATGTACGACCAGCTGCAGTGCAAGGGCATGCAGGGCGTTCACGGGCTGTTTGAGGACGAATTCCGCGCCCGCGACATCCACGCGATCTGGATGCCCCACGCGCTGCCCGACAAGCGCACGGTCTCTCGCGCGGAGATCCGCCAGATCATCAACGACTACATGTTCACCGTCATGCAGGAGGAGCCTCTCGATCCCTCGCTCCTCGAATTCGACGACTCCGAAGGCTGGTAGAGCAGAGAGGTAAGGACTTATGAAAAAAGCACTGAAAACGTTACTGAAGATCTGCGGCATTCTCGGCGCGGTCTACGCAGGGCTCTTTGCGGTGTTCTTCTTCGACCTGGACGGCAAGGCGATCTTCAAGTTCGTCGAGCCGACGCTCGTGAAGCATTACGACAGCATGGAGAGAAGAGATCCGATGACCCGCCCGTACGGCGCGAAACCGACGAACGACTGATAACCGCTGATGGAAAAGAAAGAATTTAAAGCAGAATCCAGAAGGCTTCTGGATCTGATGGTCAACTCGATCTATACGAACAAGGAGATCTTCCTGCGGGAGCTCATCTCCAACGCGTCCGACGCCATCGACAAGCTGTGCCTGCTGGCGCTGACGGATCCGTCCGTGGGCCTTCGCCGCAGCGATTTCGAGATACTCCTGGCGATCGACAAGGAAAAGAGGACGCTCACCGTGTCCGATAACGGCATCGGGATGAGCGAGGCGGAACTGGAGGAAAACCTGGGCACCATCGCGTTTTCCGGCAGCGCGAACATGCGCGAGAAACTGGAGAAGGCCGAAGGCGCCGAGGACGCGCAGCTCATCGGACAGTTCGGCGTAGGCTTTTACTCCGCTTTCATGGTGGCGGATCACATCGAAGTGGTCAGCCGCCGCTATGGGGAAGACGAAGCGCACCGCTGGAGCTCCGACGGCGCGGAAGGGTTCTCCATTGAGCCTGCCAGCCGCGAAAAGTGGGGCACGGACGTCATCCTGCACATCCGGCCGGACGGCGAGGAGAAGGACGAATACAGCCGCTACGTGCGGGAGTATCCGATCTATAAACTCGTGAAGAAGTACTCCGATTACGTGCGCTTTCCGATCCGCATGCTGCTGCCTCGGCCGAAGGAACTGGAGGGAAGCACGCCGGAAGACCCGAAGTTCGAGGAAGTCTACGAGTACGAGACCATCAACTCCATGGTGCCTCTGTGGAAGCGCCGCAAGACGGAAGTGAAGCCGGAGGAGTACAACCGGTTCTATACCGAGACCTATTCCGACGAGACCGTGCCGCAGAAGGTGCTGCCCATCTCCGTGGATGGCCGGGTCAGTTATGACGCGCTGCTGTTCATCCCCGGAAAAGCGCCGGCGGATTACTATTCCGACGCGTTTAAGCCCGGGCTTTCGCTGTACAGCAGCGGCATCCTCATCCAGGACCGCTGCGAGGAGCTGCTGCCGGACTACTTCAACTTCGTGCGGGGCGTCGTGGATTCTCCGGATCTCTCGCTCAACATCTCCCGCGAGATGCTGCAGCAGGGAAGGGAGCTGAAGCTCATCTCCGAGCATCTGGAGAAGAAGGTCCGGGGCGAGCTCGAAAAGATGCTGAAGGACGACCGGGAAGGCTACGAGCGCTTCTTTAAGAACTTCGGCCGCCAGCTGAAGCTGTGCGCGCTGGAGGATTACGGCGCGAAGCAGGATCAGCTGCAGGATCTGCTCCTGTTCTGGTCGAACACCCAGAAGGGGCTGACCCTCCTGTCCGAATATGTGTCGCGGATGAAGGAGGATCAGAAGTACATCTACTACGCCTCCGGCGACACGATCGAAGCCATCGACCGCCTGCCGCAGACGGAGGTCTTGAAGGACGGCGGCTACGAGATCCTGTATCTGCCGGACAAGATGGACGAATTCATCGCGGACATGTTCCGCAAGTATGCGGACAAGCCTTTCCGCTCCGTTCTCGACGGCGATCTGGGGCTCACCCCGCCGGATAAGAAGGACGAGGCGCTGTACCGCGAAGGGCTGGACTTCATCCAGAAGACGCTCGCAGGGCGCGTGGACGAGGTCGTCGCTTCGGCCCGCCTGAAGTCGCACCCCGTGTGCCTGTCCTCCGGGGACGGCATCACGTTCGAGATGGAGCGCTACTTCAAGGCCATCGGGCAGGACATGCCCGTGAAGGCCAGGCGCATCCTGGAGATCAACACGGATCATCCGGCGTTCGGCGCCATCGACCGCCTCATGACGGTCGACCCGGACAAGGCGAAGAAATACTGCGAGGTGCTGTATAACCAGGCGCTGCTGATCGCGGGGCTTCCCATCGAGGATCCCAGCGGCTACACGGACATGCTGTGCAGTTTGTGGTAAAGCGCTTGGGACAGCGGGACGGTTCCTTGTCCCATTTTCTGCGCGCCCCTTCGGCAGGCTCAAGGAGCGTCTAAAACAGGCTTAGGAAGAACTTTAGAAAAGAGAAGACATGAACGATAAGACAAAGATCATCGCCGTATCGGGCAAGGGCGGCGTGGGGAAAACTTCCATCTCCGCCGCGTTCGTACGGCTTCTGGCTGAAAGAAAGCCGGACGCGAAGATCCTCGCGATCGACGCGGACCCGGCCATAGGCCTTTCCACGGCGCTGGGCGTGGACGTGAAGACGACGCTGGACGACATCCGCAAGGGCATCGTCACGAGCGTGGAGGACGGCCGGCCCAAGGAGGCCATCGAGATGCTGTCCGAGGCCCGCTACCGCATCATCGACTCGCTGATCGAGGAGCGGTCCTTCTCGTTCCTGGCCATCGGCCGGCCGGAAGGGGCGGGCTGCTACTGCAAGGTCAACGCCTATCTCAAGGAGGTCATCAGCCTGCTGGCGGGAGACTTCGACTACGTCGTCATCGACGGCGAGGCGGGCATCGAGCAGATCAACCGGCGCGTCATGGAGAAGGTGACCCACCTGGTGCTGGTCACCGACCCGTCCCGCAAGGGAACGCAGGTGGTGCAGACCATCAAGCGCGTGGCCGACGAAATGGTGATGTACGAGCGCTGCGGCGCCATCATCAACAGGGTGAGCGATCCCGGCGCCCTGGCATACATCCACATCGAGGGCGTGCCCATCCTGGCGACGATCGAAGACGACAGGGCGCACGCGTCCAACGATATCCGGGGTCTGAGCGTATTCGAGCTTCCCGAGGATGCGCCCGTCATGCGGGGCGCCGCGGAAGCTCTTGAAAAACTCGAGATACTGTAACGCAAGGAAGGGAGGTTCCGCATTTGAAAGATCTGAAGCATCTGATCTACTTCGAAGACCTGCTGGAGAATGCCGATAACGAACTCGTCGAGAAGGCGAAGGCCGAGGGCGGACTCGCCATCGGCTACACCTGTTATCACATTCCCGAAGTGCTTCTCAACGTGGACAACTGCTTCTCCGTCCGTCTGCGCGCGCCGCGCACGGGGTCCATCGACATCGCCACCTACTACATGTCCAACTACACCTGCGAATTCGCGAGAGCGCTGGTGGAAAGAGGCATAGAGGGCGGTTTCAATTTCCTGGACGGCCTGGCCGGCGTGGACGCCTGCTCGATGATGAACCGTTTCTACGAGCACTTCGAGATCCTCAAGATGAACGAGAAGCCGCACTTTTTCGTCACGCATACGGACATGCCGTACAAGATCGAGGATTATACGGTCCGTTCGTACGTCAAGCAGATGCAGATCCGCCTGCTGGACGTGATGCACGAAAGCTACGGCGTGGACGTGTCCGACGCAGCGATCCGCAAAGCCGTTGAAGAGCACAACGAGGTCTGCCGCATCATTCAGGAGATGTCCGAGATGCGCAAGGCCGACAATCCGGTCATTACGGGGTACGAATTCCACATCATCAACCTCGTCAGCTACACCTGCCCCAAGCGGCTCATCCTGCCTTACCTGCGCGAGACGCTTGAAGAGCTGAAGACGCGCCAGCCCGACGCGAAGCCGGCGTTCCGCGCCAGAGTCGCCGTCGTGGGTTCCGAGATCGACGATCCGGGCTTCACGAAGCTTCTGGAGGAATGCGGCGCGCTCGTCGTGTCCGACCGTTTCTGCTTCGGGTCAACGCCCGGCAGAGAGGTGATCGAACTGAGAGACGACATGCCGGCGCTCGACCAGATCTGCCGCCGGTACATGGAACTGTCCGAATGCGCGCGGTACATCTCCGACGAGAAGGTGGCGCAGCGCAGGCAGACAGCCGACAGGCTCGCGCGGGAGTTCCGCGCGGACGGCATCGTCTACGAACAGATGAAGTACTGCGATTTCTGGGGCTTTGAGAGAGCGCTCGTGTCGCACATCATGAGCGAAGAGATGGGCTGGCCCGTCCTCTCCATCGACAGAGTCTACAACGCCAAGGCTTCCGGCCAGCTGCGCACGCGCTTCCAGGCGTTCGTGGAGTCGCTCGAGATCAAGAAGATCCATCAGATGAAAGGAGGGAGGAGCTAAATGGTAGACATCATGAATACGGTCGGCAGAGGCCTCGACAAGCTGAACGACCTTCCGCCGATGCGCATGCCTAACATAAAACTTCCCGCTGTCAACCTGCCCAAGGTGAACCTGCCGAAAGTCAAACTGCCGAAGGTGACCCTGTCCAAGGACAAACTGCCGAAGATCTCTCTTCCCAAGTTCGAAAAGAAGGCCGTCTATCCCAATCCCGCCTTCTTCAAGGCGAAGGACAACATGGACTGGAAGGCTCAGGGAGACAACTTGAAGGAAGTGGGCGGCATCATCCTGGAGCTGTTCAAGGAGACGGACTGGAAGGAATTCCTGCTGCGTCAGAAGAACGGCTTCGCCGCGGACTTCGCCCGCATCAGGGCCGAATACGAAGAACTCGCGGCCATGACCCCCGCCGAGAGAAAGGACATCTTCCTGCACGGCGAAAAGCATCTCGGCAAGCTGTATCGCTCCGGCTGCATGGCGACCGTCAGAAGGGAGTGGCGCGGCGCGAAGGATACCGCCTACGACTTCTGGGAGTGGCTGCGCATGTTGGGCATGCTGCTGGGGACGTTCTCCAAGGACATCGTGCCCGCGCTGAACGCCACGTTCCACTACCGCTGGATGATCAGCTACATGTGCTGCGTGGGGTTCATGGATAAGAACACGCTCGGCCAGAAGGGCTCCGCTCTGAAGATGAGCCACCTCATGATCTACGACATCTTCCGCTACGTGGCCGAGAACCTCGTGTTCCTGGCCAAGTGCGACGCGAAGAACGGCAACAGCGCCGAGCTGAACAAGAAGGTCGTCCTGTTCGACGAGATGACCATGGGCCAGATCATGGCGGGCTTCCCGGACCTGCTGGGCATTCCGTACCAGCTGATGCCGGTGTTCCTCGTCTCCGAGATCGACCAGCT
>JAIKZT010000134.1 GCA_024682015.1 Clostridia bacterium | reverse complement strand
CGGGCCGCGCTCGGGTGGAAGGGTGCGGGCTATCGAGCAGCCGCATGCGGAGAAGGGAATCCAAGGGGGCTGGCCCCCTTGGCAGAGCGCGAGACAGCGTCTCGCAAAGCCTGTTTCGCAGAACCGCGAAAGCATCTGCGTCCGTGCCTCGCCGCGCCAATCAAGGATTCGCGTGTGCGCGAGCGCTTCTCAGGACAAATTATCGTCCGCGCAGGCGCAATTGGCGCGGCCACTAACTCGAAGCGTCTTTCAAAAATCCGCCAGGATTTTTGGAACAGCGCGGGCCTGATGGCAGGACACGAAAAGCACGACGAGCAGCCGGATGGGGAATGCAAGCAATATACTCCTCGTAGGGGCGGCGTTGCGCCGCCCGCCCGTATCGATGCAACGGCAGGCCCCAGCAGACGGACGGCCCGAGGCCGCCCCTACGGCGATGAATCCAAACTGCGCGGTATCTCTCCTTCCGTCTCGCCAGGGCTTCGCCCTGTCGATCCACCTCCCTCATCAGAGGGAGGCAGGGGCCGTCCTGTGCGACAAAAGCTCTTGCACAAGTATGAAACCATGCACGCCATTGTAGGGGCGGCGTTGCGCCGCCCACCCTTACCGATGCAGAATACCTATTTTGCTTAATGGAACGTAGCAGTCAGAACGGCCTTGGCTCCCCTTGTCAGGGGAGCTGGCTCGCGAAGCGAGACTGAGAGGTAGTCCCTGTCGGCAGAACTCGCAGACCATGACCGGCAGACAACGACCCGCGCCACCCATCCACATTCGCGTAGCGGCGGCGTCCACGCCGCCATAAGCCACGAAAGAACCCAAAGCACCGCTTTTTCCGCAATCACCATCGACATGTCGCCGTAGACGGCGCCGCTGCGGAAATGGGTATTTCGCATATCCGCGGATCACTTCCAACGTACCCGCAGGAACACAATAAAACTCCGGCCATCTATCGGACTCAAACCACCCGCCTGCGGTTCAGCATGCTTTCCGGGTCCTGCCATCAGGTCAGCGCTGTTCCAAAAATCCTCCCGGATTTTTGAAAGACGCTTTGAGTTACTTGCCGCGCCAAATAGGCCTGCGCGGAAGATTATCTATCCTGAGAAGCGCTCGCGCACACACAGATTCTTGATTGGCGCGGCGGGGCGCAGACGCAGCGGCTTTCAAATGGTCTGTGCAGCAGGCCTTGCGAGACGCTGTCTCGCGCTCTGCTTAAGGGACCAGTCCCTTAAGAATCCCTTCTCCGCGCGCGACTGCCCAGGCAGCACATCTTTATAATCCCGATCGCGGCCCGTATCCGGGCGGCAAAGGGCCGCCCGGATACTCCTCATTCCTACGCCTGCGTCCTTACCGGCAGCACCAGGTGCAGGTAGTCCGGGTCGCCCACCGGCGTCATGATGCACGGGCTCACGCCGTTATTCAGCATGATCTCGATCTTCTCCGCGTCCACCGACCGCACCACGTCCGTCAGATATTTGACGTTGAACGCGATGTTCAGGTTCGCGCCCATCTGCTCCACGTCCATCTCCTCATGCACGTCGCCGATCTGGCTGTGCGACTCGATGTACATCCTGCCGTCCTCGATCTTCAGCATGATCAGATTGTTGCTGCCCTCGCGCGCCATCAGCGAGGCGCGGTCCACGCAGCGGCTGAACGTCTCCAGCTCCGCCACGACGTGCGTCGCAAACGACGTCGGCAGGATCCGCTTATACTGAATATACTCGCCCTCCACCAGCAGCACGTAGATGTCCGTGTTGCCCAGGGCGATGTGCAGCCGGTTGCCGTCGAACGACAGCGTCGCCAGCGCGTTCTCATCGTCGTCGCTCAGCAGCTTGCCGATGTCGCCGATCGCCCGGCCGGGAATGATCGCCGAGATCTCGCGCTCCACGTCCGCGCACTTGGCCTTGCGCAGCGCCAGGCGATAGCCGTCCAGGCTGACCATGCGCGCCTCGCCGCCGGAGACCTCCAGCAGGCAGCCGGTGAGCACCTCGCGCATGTCGTTCTGGGCGATGGCGAACTCGGTCTTCTGGATCATATCGCGGAGCATGACCTCCGGGAGCAGGATCTGGCACTCGCTGCTGACCACGGGCAGGCGGGGATAGAGGTCGCCCTCCTGGCCGGCGATATTGGTGCGGGAGCCCATGCACTTGAGGTTGAACTGATGGTTGGAGCCCATGGTGACGCTGACCTCACCGCCGGGGAGGCGGCGGACGATCTCGCTGAAGAGGCGGCCCGGGACGATGCCGCGGCCGACCTCCTGGATCTCGGCGGGGATGCGGGTGGCGATGGTGAGGCGTTCATCGGAGCAGATGAGCAGGAGTTCATTGCCATAGGCCTCCATAAGCACGCCTTCGAGGATGGGGTTGGTGGTGCGGGTGGAGAGGGCCTTGGTTGCGGTTTGGAGCCCTTCGATCAGCGTGGAAGTCATGCACTTGAATTGCACGGGGGTGTCCTCCTTTTTGTCTGTAGTACAAATATATTAAGTAGACGTAGTAATAGGGCGGTGGATATTGTGGGTAACCGGCGAAAGGCGCCGGGAATGCTGGCGATTTTTGTCAACAGCCCGTGTGCACAACCTGGGGATAACCCCGCGGTTTTCCACAATCGCTGCGGGATAGCGTCCACCCGGCCCTCCGCCGGGCGGACGCGGGCCGCGCTCGGGCCGCAAAAGTGACTGCGCCCGCGCAGCCGCGCGCGGAGACGGGAATCCAAGGGGGCTGGCCCCCTTGGCGGAGCTCGAGGCAGAGCCTCGACGTAACCCCCGTGACTCCCGCCGCGCCAATCAAGGATTCGCGTGTGCGCGGGCGCTTCTCAGGACAAATTATCGTCCGCGCAGGCGCAGTTGGCGCGGCCACTAACTCGAAGCGTCT
>JAIKZT010000098.1 GCA_024682015.1 Clostridia bacterium | reverse complement strand
TGACGGAAACGCCGCTCTTATGCGTGATGATCAGATTGGACGCAAACGGGATCGGCATGGAGGTCGCTTCGACGTAGGCATTATTGATGCTGCTTTGATCCAGCACGCTGCGCATGCGGATGCGCAGAGGAACGCCAAGAGAAGCCCCTTTCGTTTCCAGCGCATTCAGCGTCAGGCTGAGCCCGGCGGCGTTGACGCCTATGCCGCCTATCATGCCGGCCTCCGTGAAAAAGAGGCGCGCAGGGATATTCCCTTCCTTCGGCAGCCTCACGAGGACCATGGCGTCGCGCTGGGCGACCGTGTAGTCCCAGGTCTGGCCCGCGAGGGCAGCGTCCGCGCTGGCCGCGGGATAGACGGCGCTGAACGCGGAACATTCATCGGGACCGTTCTTCCCGCTGTCCTCGCCGCTGTACAGGATCTCCGTGCGGCAGTTCAGCGCGAGGATGTCTTCAAACGAAACGTCCGCGCCTTCCGCAATGCCCTTCATCTCGTTCAGGTAAACGTCGTACTTGCCTTCCAGGAAAGGCAGGAGCTTTGCGGCAAAGGCCTGCGCCTGCTCCCAGGTAAAGCCCCTCGCATTTCTGAACATGCGCCGGTAATTCTCCATGCCGGCATGGATCTCACTCGCACATTCCCGGCCGTAATACAGTCCTCTCTCAAAAGGGCTTCCGTCCAGATATACCTGTTTTATCGACATTTCTTTGTCCTCCGATCGCTTCGCGCGTATTTCCGCGGCTCTTCATGATTTTCAAAGCGGAGAAATCCCTACATGGCAGGTCGTTCCCCGCAAAAGCTGCCTTTATCCCCTGTCGAAATAGGGGCTCTTTTCCGAGATGCTGATGGGGATGCCGATGGCAGCCTGCACGGGGTGCTCGAACAGCCCCAGTTCTTTTGCGGCAAGGCCGGCGGAGTACATGACCCGGCTGTCGACCCGCATGTCCGCAGCGATGGAGACCGCGGAACCGACCGCAAGCCCCAGATCGTGCGACGCGAAGAAGCACAGCGCGCCGCTCTCCATGGCCTTGGCGCAGCTTTCCGCCCCGCACCAGCCGCAGTCCATGCCGTAGGCCTCGTTTCTGGCGCCGAGGAGCACGATGGCCAGCGACTGGTCGACATTGCCCGCATCCCGCACGATGAAATCCTGGCAGGTGACGGAACCGATGCGGCGCATCTCCTCCGTCAGCGCGTTCTTTTCTTCCCCCGTCAGGCACAGCGCCTCGAGCTTGTCGTAGCCGTTCGCTTTCGGCGCCGTCCGCGCCGCTGCCATCATGGCGGAAACGGTGTTGGCGATGTGCTTGATGTGGGCGTCCATCGGTTTCAGTTTCATGTGCATTCTCCTTCGCCTAATCAAAAGTCCTGTAAAGGCTCTACTGTTCTCCGGCTGCACCCTCGATGATCCGCGCAGACTTCTCCATCACGTCCGAAAGCCTTTCCGCCTGCCCGGACAGATAGAGATAGCCCAGCAGCGCCTCGAAGGCCGTGGCCATCTTGTACGTCAGCGGGTCCGCATTCTTCGGCTTGGACGTGATGCGGTGGTTGCGCGCGCGGCGCACGACGAGCGACTCGTCTTCGTTCAGCTCCTCCAACAGAGCGCGCAGCGCGGTCTCCTGCGCGGCAGCCTTCACGTAGCGCACAGCCTCCCGGTGCATCCGATCAGCGCCGACGGAACCGCTGCGCACGAGCCTTTCCCGTATGAACCTCTCATAAACAGCATCGCCCATGAATGCCAGGGCGATGCTGTTGTAATTCCTATAATCCATGCGCTCCCTACTGTCCGTCCGCATCGTTCATGATGGCGCGAAGCTTGCCGCCCTGCACCTTGGCCGGTTCAGCCTTGGGCGCAGCCGCCGCGCGGATGATCTGCACGCCCTGCGGCGTATCCTTCAAGGTGATGCCCATGGCCGCCAGCTGATCGCGGATGGCGTCCGCCGTCGCCCAGTCCTTGTTCTTTCTGGCTTCGGCGCGCTTGTCGATCAGCGCCTGCAGCTCGTCGTCCACGGCTTCCTCGTCGTCCTTTCTGAGGATGCCCAGCACGCCCGTCAGCTCGTCGAGTAACTGCCACATCTTCTCCGCGAACTCCTTGGAGCACGTCTCGCGCAGGTTGATGTTGATGTCGCGGATGAGTTCGAAGATCGCGCCGATGGCGCCGGCCGTGTTCAGGTCGTCGTCCATGCACTCGATGAACTTATCCTTGTACTTCTGCAGGTCCGCCATCTTGTTGGCTTCCTCGCCGCTCATCGCGCCCGTGCCCGCCGCGATGGCGCTCTTCAGGTCGCGCCTGCAGTTGCGCATGCGCTCGAGAGCCGTCTTGGCCTCCTCCATCAGCGTGTCGGAGAAGTTGATCGGCCCGCGGTACTGCGCGGACAGCAGGAAGTAACGCAGCACTTCGCCGTCGTATTCCTTCAGGATGTCGCGCACCGTGAAGAAGTTGTTCAGCGACTTGCTCATCTTCTCGTCATTGACGGTGATGAAGCCGTTGTGCATCCAGTAGTTGGAGAACTTCTTGCCGGACAGGCCTTCCGACTGCGCGATCTCGTTCTCGTGGTGCGGGAACTGCAGGTCCTCGCCGCCGCAGTGCAGGTCGATGGTCTCGCCGAGATACTTCTTGCTCATGGCCGAGCACTCGATGTGCCAGCCCGGGCGGCCTTTGCCCCAGGGAGAATCCCAGGCGATCTCGTCGGGAGTCTTCTGAGCCTTCCAGAGCGCGAAATCCAGCGGGTCACGCTTCTTTTCGCCTTCCGGGATGCGCGCGCCGACCTCGAGGTTCTCGATGAAATTGCCGGACAGCAGGCCGTAGCGCGGGAACTTGCGCGTGCTGTAGTACACGTCGCCGTCGACCTCGTACGCGAGCCCCTTGTCGATGAGTCCCTGCACGAACGCGATGATCTCGGGCATGGTCTCGCTCACCCGCGGGTGTACGTCCGCCGGCGTGATGTTCAGCGCCTTCACGTCCTTGAAATACTCGTCGATGTACTTGTTCGCCACGTCCATGGCGCCGATGTGCTCTTCGCGGGCCCTGTTGATGATCTTGTCGTCCACGTCCGTGAAGTTCTGCACGTACTTCACCTTCTGGCCGCGGTACTGCAGGTACTTGCGCATGGTGTCGAACACGACGAAAGGCCGCGCGTTGCCGATGTGGATAAAGTTATAGACCGTGGGGCCGCAGACGTACATCCTCAGCTCCGAACTGTCCATCGGAACGAGTTCTTCTTTTCTGCGGCTCATGGTGTTATAGATCTTCATGGTTTATTCCTCCTCGATGGTGACCCGCTTCATCCTCTGCGGTTCGAAGGGCTTGTCCCGGAAATCGCGGCGGGCGGACACGATCTGCCGGGCTACGTCAAGCCCTTCGATCAGACAGCCGAAGGCTGCGTATTGTCCGTCCAGATGGGGAGCGTCGTCCACCATGATGAAGAACTGGCTTCCGCCGGAGTTCGGATCCATTGCCCTGGCCATGGACAGCACGCCCGCGGTGTGCTTTAAGCTGTTGGGCACGCCGTTCGCGGCGAATTCGCCCTTGATCTGCCAGCCGGGGCCGCCCATGCCGGTGCCGGTCGGGTCTCCGCCCTGGATCATGAACCCGGGGATGACCCGGTGGAAGATGACCCCGTCGTAGAAGCCTTCCTTCACCAGTTTTTCAAAGTTCGCGACCGTGATCGGCGCGATCTCGGGGTAGAGCTCGGCGCGCATCACGCCGCCGTTTTCCATTTCGATCCTGACGATCTTTGCCATGTTATCTGCCATACCTTTCCGCGTTGACCAGTTCCACAGCCTTCGCGAACGCCTCGTCCGCGCTCAGCTCCTGAACGTCTCCGCCTCTTCTCAGTTTGTATTCCACGATGCCGTCTTTGGCCTTCTTGCCCACCACGATGCGGATGGGGATGCCGATCAGGTCGGCGTCCTTGAATTTGACGCCCGGGCGCTCGTCGCGGTCATCGAGGATGACCTCCACGCCCGCCTTGATCAGCCGGCCGTACAGATCCTCTGCGACGGCGATCTGCGTTTCGTCCTTGATGCCCACCAGGTCGATGATGACGTGGTAAGGCGCCACGCTCATGGGCCAGATGATGCCGTTGCCGTCGTGATGTTGCTCGACAATGGCTTGCATCGTACGGGAGCACCCGATGCCGTAGCAGCCCATCTGGACGAGCTGGTCTTCCTGGTTCTCGTCCTTGTACGTAAGGCCGAGCGCCTTCGAATACTTGTCGAACAGTTTGAACACCTGGCCGACCTCGATGGAACGGGCCGATTTCACGGGCTTTCCGCACACCGGGCAGGGATCGCCTTCCCGCAGCAGTTTGATGTCCTTGACGATGTCGCCCTTGTAGTCGCGGCCGTAATTGACGTTGACGTAGTGGTGATCCGCCTCGCAGGCGCCCGCGCAGCCGTTCTTCAGGTTCACGAGCTCGCTGTCCACGACGATCGTGCAGTCGTGCAGGCCGATGGGCCCGGTGAACCCGCCCACGCAGCCGGTGACGGCGCTCATGGCGGCCTCGTCGGCCATCGTGAGGGCAAATTCCGGGATGTCCAGCGCGTTCACGAGCTTGATCTCGTTCACCTGCCGGTCGCCGCGGATGAAGGCCGCCACGTAGCGGATGGGGTCGTCGTTCGTGACCTGCAC
>JAIKZT010000060.1 GCA_024682015.1 Clostridia bacterium | reverse complement strand
TTCCTTCTTGGCCTTTTCCGCCGCTTCCTTCAGTCTCTGCAGAGCCATCTTGTCGTTTCTGAGGTCCACGCCGTTTTCCTTGGCGAACTGGTCCGCCATGAAGTTCATCAGCACGTTGTCGAAGTCGTCGCCGCCCAGCTTGGTATCGCCGTTGGTGGACAGAACTTCGAACACGCCGTCGCCCAGTTCCAGGATGGACACGTCGAAGGTGCCGCCCCCCAAGTCGTAGACCAGGATCTTGTGGTGTTCATTCTCCTTGTCGAGGCCGTAGGCCAGCGCGGCCGCGGTCGGCTCGTTGATGATGCGCTTGACGTCGAGGCCGGCGATCTTGCCGGCGTCCTTCGTCGCCTGCTTCTGGCTGTCGGAGAAGTACGCGGGCACGGTGATGACCGCTTCCGTGACCTTCTCGCCCAGATAGCTTTCGGCGTCCGCCTTCAGCTTGGCAAGGATCATCGCGGAGATGTCCTGCGGAGTGTATTCCTTACCGTCGATCGTGACGGTGTAGCTGCTTCCCATGTGTCTCTTGATGGAAGAGATGGTGCGGTCGGGGTTCGTGATCGCCTGTCTCTTGGCGGTCTCGCCGACCAGTCTCTCGCCGCCCTTCGTGAAGCCTACGACGGACGGTGTCGTTCTGTTGCCTTCCGCGTTGGCGATGACGGTGGGCTCGCCGCCCTCCAGCACTGCCACGCAGCTGTTAGTTGTTCCTAAGTCGATACCGATAACTTTTCCCATTGATGTATACCTCCTACTGTGCTACGGCGACCATGGAGGGCCGTATCACTTTTTGATTTAACATATATCCTTTCTGAAAGACCTTCGTGACGGTGCCGCTCTGCGCGCCTTCCGCCGCTTCGGTCATGACAGCATTGTGAAAATTGGGATCGAAAGGCTTTCCCAGCGCCTCGATCTCCTTGACGCCATTCCTGTCCAGAACGCCCTTCAGCTGTTTCAGGATGAGCTCCATGCCCTCTGCCAGCTTTTCATCCGGGCTTTCCGCCGCGTGCTCCATGGCCCGCTCGAAATTGTCGAGCACTTCCAGGAGCTGCAGCGAGATCCCCTCCTTGGCGTCCTGATAGATCCGGGATCGCTCGCTTTCCGTGCGCCTGCGGAAATTCTGGAAATCCGCGGCCAGCCGCAGATACTTCGCGTTCAGATCCTCGTCTTCGGGTTTTGGCTCCTCCGCGGCTGCCTTTTCTTCTCCGGCGAGCTTTCCTTCCGCTTCGGCCGCGTCTTCCGCCTGACCCTCACAGGCATCTTCCTTTACCTCTTCCTCGCAGGGCTTCGGTTCTTCCGCTTTGGGCTGCTCCGCTTCTTCAGCCGTCTGCTTCTTCATTTCCTCGCTCATCGATCGTTTCTTCCTTGCTTTCTAATTCCTTTATGTTTTTATCCCTCAGCTCGAACGTCTGGGAGATGTTGTCGCTGATGTATTTGATGACGGACGTGACCTTGCCGTACTTCATGCGCGTCGGCCCGATGACCCCCAGGCGCCCCACGAGTTTGCCGTTCACCTTGTAGTCCGCGGTGATGAGGCTGAGGTCCTTCATGTCTTCAGAGTTTTCGTCTCCGATGGTGATCATGACGCCGTTCTCCCGGTTGACGATGACGTCCGTAAGCCGGTTCTTGTCCTCCAGCATCCGCAGGAAGCTCTGCGTCTTCTGCATGTCGCCCGCGAATTCCGGCAGGCTGAAGATGTTGGAATACCCGTTCATGTACAGATCCGCGTTCAGCATCTTCTCCAGCGTCTTCATGAAGCTCGGCACGACGTCCGCGGCCAGCCCGGACAGCGACGCCATGTCGCGGGTGAAGTCGTCGATGATGTCCATGGCCATGACGGTGGAAATGCTCTTGCCCATGTAGTTGTGCGTCATCACCTTGCTCATGAGCTCCAGGTTTTCTTCCGTATACGGCTCGTTCAGGCGGATGGCCCGGTTCATGACCTGGCCGTCCTCGGCGACGATCATCAGCACCACGGTGCTTTCGTCCACGGGCAGGAAGTGGATGTACTTCAGCTTGCTTTCATCCTTGCGCGGCGCCAGCACGAACGACGTGAGGTTCGTCATGTCCGACAGCAGCTCGGCCGCGTGCTCGATCGTGGAATCCAGTTCGTTGCGGCTCTCCAGCAGCTTGCTGCGGATCTTGAGTTTATCCGCTTCGGGCAGTTCGCTCGTCGTCATCAGCTCGTCCACGTACAGCCGGTACGCCTTGTCCGAAGGCACTCGCCCCGCGGACGTATGGGGATGCGTGAGGTAGCCCATATCTTCCAGATCCGACATCTCGTTGCGTATGGTCGCGGGGCTGATGCCCATGTCGTGGCTCTTGGAAAGGGAGCGGCTCCCCACCGGTTCGCCCGTCGAGATGAAATCGGCGATGATGGCCTGCAGAATCTGCAGTTTTCGTTCGTTCAAATCCGTGTAATCCATGTCTGCCTCTTTCTCTTGTTAGCACTCTAACTGTTTGAGTGCTAACATCCTATATAAATATACCCCCGCGAAGGGGGTATGTCAACAATAATCCAAAAAATATTTTTACAGTTTATCCGGAACGGTCAGACGCTCCCTGCGTCTGCCTAAGGGGCGTCTGGTAAAACTACTCCACCCGATCCAGCCGGAACAGCAGGAACTTCGCGGGGTCATACAGCGCCGGGAACACTTCGCCGTCCGAAGGTTCCTCCTGGCCTTCTTCGTTTATGACGGTCTCCGGCGCTTTCAGCAGCGGATCGACCAGGCCGCAGACGATGCCGTCGTAGCCTTCGGGCAGCTTCAGCGTCCAGGACACGGTCTCCGCGCAGTGCTGCAGACCCGTCGACTCGTCCATCTGCCAGTCCTCCGCCTTTTTCGAGAGGATGGCCGCGCAGGGATAGGTCTGCCCGTCCATCTTCACCTCGAACGTCTCGCACTGCCGGTCCGCATCGTACTGCACGCTGCCGCGCACCGCTTCGATGTCGTACCAGTCCGCCATCAGGTAGCTGTAGCGATAACCGGCTTCGTTGGACGCCTCGTCTCCGTACGCCATGCGCAGCCGCAGCGTGACCCACACATAGCCTTCCTCTTCTTCAAATCCCTTCGGCGTCTTGGCCTTTTCCAGGGTCACCGTAACGTCCGCGTGGGTCGCCAGCGCGTCGTCCTTCTCCGTGACTGTCTCATAGGCGTACGCCCTGCCCGTTTCCAGCGCCTGGGATACCGGAATCGCGTCTATCCCGAGCGTTTCGAAGTCGGGGACCCTCACCTCTTCGGCGGGTTCCTCCGCTTCGCAGGCTGCCAGGGAAAGCGAGAGCAACGCGCAGATCAATACCGCATAAATTCTTTTAATTGACTGTCTCATGGTTTGTATTATACACCCGAAACGGTTATAATAGAAAGGAAATCCTGAAAACGAGGTGCATGCATGCTCTATCTTCTCCTGAGCCCGGTCGCCCTGCTGGCGGCAGCGGCCATCGTTCCGGCCATCCTCCTGCTGATGGAGGTCTACAAATACGACCGGCTGGAAAAAGAACCGTCGAATCTCCTGGGCAGCCTGGTGCTGAAAGGCATCCTGGCCACGTTCCTGGCCATCGTCACGGAACGGATCGGCCTCGCGGTCTGCGGCGCGCTGTTCTCGCCGGATTCCTTCGCCTACAACGTGCTCGTCATGTACGTCGTCGTGGGGCTGTCGGAGGAAGGCTTTAAGTATCTCCTTCTGAAGCGGGAGACCTGGAACTCTCCCTACTTCAACTGCCGCTTCGACGCCGTCGTCTACGCCGTCTTCGTTTCGCTGGGATTCGCGCTCTGGGAAAACCTGAGCTACGTGTTCTCCTACGGGCTGAGCACGGCGATGGTGCG
>JAIKZT010000033.1 GCA_024682015.1 Clostridia bacterium | reverse complement strand
AGGCGAAGGTCATGACCATTACCGTTACGGCCATCGTCGAACTGGACGGCGTGGAATACACCTTCTCCAAGGACATCGAGCTGGAAGTGAAGGACGCCGAAACGCTGGTCTACGTCGGCATCGACGCCTCCCACTGCAACGAATACGTGGCGGGGTACTACAAGGATTCCATGGGCAACTTCAGCGCCCTGGCCGCGGGCTGCGGCGTGCGGACCGTGGAGCTGAAGACCTCCGACGAACTGATCGCGGCGTGCAGCAACGAGAAGTTCGCAGCCATCATCTTCACCGCCCCATCCAGGCGCCTTGCGGCGGCTCAGGCCGATCCGAAGGTCTACTCCGCGGATGAACTGGCGGCGATCAAGGCCTTCAACGAAGCCGGCGGGCTGGTCGTGGTCGCCGGCTGGGGTGACAACTACGAAAACTACGACGCCGTGAGAAGCGCCAGGCACATGGCCGATACGCAGAACGAACTGCTCGAAACGCTCGGCAGCGCCCTGCGGCTCGGCGACGACCTGCTGATAGACAACGAGCTCAACGGCGGCCAGCCGCAGCGGCTGTACTTCAGCGACTTCAACATGGACAGCTACCTGATGGAGGGCATCGTCGTGGATCCGGAGAATCCTGACGACCGCGCGTATTCCGAAGTCTACTCCAACTGCGGCGGCTGCAGCGTATACGCGGAAGGCGGCGGCCTGCCCGAAACCGTAACGCCCGTCGTCTACGGCCACGTGAGCACCACCACGCAGGACAGCGGCAGCGCAGATCAACGATCTCAGCCTGCTCGGCAGCCTGGTCAGCATCAGCGGCACCGTGGTCTCCTTCGAGAAGGAGAATGACCTCATCCAGACCATCCTGGTGAAGGACGAGGCCGGTGACGTCTGCCGCGTGTTCATCGACGGCTACATCACGACGGCGCAGGACGTGCAGAACGTGGCAGCCGGCGCCAAGATCACGGCGGTCGGTCTCTCCTCCTACGACGACACGTGGAAGGACGATGCTTATTTCCCGCGCATCCGCGTGCGCGACCGCGCGGACAACGTCTGCGAAGCGGTTCCCGAAGAGAAGAAGACGCACAGCGCTGGCGGCAAAAACAAGACAGCGAACAGCTTCATCGACGTAAACGAGGGCGATTACTTCTTCGACGCGGTCGAATGGGCCGCAGCGAAGGCATCATTGACAGCATTGAAAACATCGACGAGAACCTCTTCCTGCCGGATTACATCGAATCCCGCGCGGAGTTCGTCACCTTCCTGTGGAAGGCTGCCGGCAAGCCCGCGGCTCAAGGCGAGATGCCCTTCACGGACGTAGCGAAGGATGCGCCCTATTACGACGCGGTGCTCTGGCTTACACCGAGGGCATCACCGCCGGCACGAGCGAGACCGAGTTCTCGCCCTATCGCGCGGTCAGCCGCGCCATGGCGGTCACCCTGCTCTACGGCTACAAGGGCCGCCCGGAAGTCAGCGGCGACATGTCCTTCGCGGACGTCCCCGAGACGGCTTACTTCTACAAGCCCGTCCTGTTGGCCTTCACCGAAGGCGTCACCGCAGGCACATCCGAGGATGCGTTCAGCCCGGACGGCGACTGCCAGCGCGCGCATCTGGTGGTCTTCCTCTACCTGATGGAAAAGTAAAAGCGGCATAAACCATATCGTGAAAAGGACCCGCCGGAGAAAACCGGCGGGCCTCCCGGCAAAGCCCGGCCGCGACGGCCGGGCTTTGTGCTGCGGTGAAGTCGATCTGTCTTTTCGGGGCGATGCCTGTTTTAAAATCGCCTGATTTTGCGCTGTTTGCCGCCGAACCGCAAAGTTTGTCTATTCGCGCCGTTTTAAAGCCTCCTTGGGGCGAATAGAGGGCTTTCGGGGCATGTCTGCCGCCAGGATCCTTCTGCCAGGATCACGCAAAAAGCGCCCTTCGGGGCAACCGAAAAGACGCTTGTTCTCCTGTTTATATCGGGGGCATCGGATTCCTGTTTGAACGCTGTTTCCGGCTTTTTCTACAAGGCCAGCAGGTCCTGTTCGGACAAACCGACAATGGCAGAGATCTGCGCTACAGGGATCCCGGCTTGCAGCATGCCTGCGACAAGGCGCTTTTGCTCTGCTGCTGCGCCTTCCGCTCGACCCTCCGCTCGGCCCTCCGCTCGGCCTTCTGCTCGGCCTTCTGCGCGGCCTTCTGCGCGGCCCTCTGCGCGGCCCTCCTCTCGGCCTTCAATTCGACCTTCCGCTAATCCTTCTGCCAGACCCTTTTCCCGGCCTTCCGCTAATCCTTCCGCTATGGCTTCCTCGCGGGCGATCGCGACTTCCCGTTCAATCTTTTCTGCGATGGTCATATACTGTCTCCGGAGGATCCCTGTCCTCTTAATCTCCCGCACAGCCTTGGCGATCTGCCTGGTAAAACCGTCCTGAGGCGCCTGGCCTCTCAGATAGGCGAAAAACTGCTTCAGTTCCGCCGGCATGTCGCTGGCCGTTCCCGCCGTATTCACAAAGATCTTGTGGGTTCCATCGTTGACTTCCGCGGGCAGATCCGGGCAGGTGCACGCAAAACGATAGATGCTCTTCCCCGCGCCGAAGAAGTCTTCCGTACTCAAAAATATTATATACGAATCCTTCAGATCGGTAAAGAGCGCGCCTCTCTCCAACGCGGACAGGTCGACCATGGACTGGTAATACCGGGCCCGCCGCAGCGGCGCCGCCTCGTGATAGTTCTGCATCTCGATATCGTACACGGTCTCCTCGTCTTCAAAGACGACGTCGAGCCGCACGCCCCGGTTGTTGTCCGTGATCTGTATGACCTTCTGCGCCTGCGTCTGCAGAATGCGGCTGATCTTCCGGCCCGTGATCATCTCTACCAGCCGCTTGCAGATGTCCGGGTTCAGCTCCAGCACTTTGCAGAACATAAAATCGTCCGTAAACGACAGATCTTCAAATTTTTTCATATCCTTTCTGTCCCTGCATTCCCTATGATCATGGCACAGAAAGTCGGATATGTCAACTATTTACAGATAATTATTTACAGTTATATTCCCAGCAGGTTTTCCAACGCATACGCCACGCCATCGTCATCGTGCGTGGGAGCGATGTAGTCCGCGATGTCCAGCAGCTCCGGCACGGCATTGCCCATGGCCACGCCTATGCCGGCATGCCGCAGCATCTGTTCATCGTTCGTGGAGTCGCCGAACGCCATGATGTTCTCCTTGCCGCAGCCGAGCAACTTCGCCAGCACGTCCAGCGCGTTGGCTTTGGACGTGGTCACCCCGCCGAGCTCGATGTTCACAGGCGTGGAGGAGACGGCCGTTACGAGAGGCACCTGAGCCTTGATCTCCGCCAGATAGCGCCGGCGCTTTTCGTCGTCGCCGAAGATCAGGTTGATGTTCTCGATCCGCGCCTTGTTGTCCTCGATGCGCTGCCACAGATCGTCCACGGGCGTTCGCGTCGTCAGCACGTATTCCTGCGCTTTAGGCGTGACCCTCCCAAACTGCTCCAGATGCTCCATGCACCAGCGGTCCGCGACCACCTCGTCGTCGTAGAAGATCTCCAGCATGACCTCGGGATCCCTCATCCAGGGATAGCATGCCTCCACGGCTTCCGTCCCCAACAGGTCCTCGTACAGCACCTTGCCGGCATGCACGTCGCGGATGCGGGCGCCGTTGCTCGTGATCGCGTACTGAATGCCCGGCACAGCCAGCACGTCCTTGGGGAGAGCCGACCAGACGCGGCCTGAGGCGATGACGACGTGATAGCCCTTCTCCATGGCGCGCTCCAGCGCTTCGCGGTTGCCTGCCGACAGCTTGCCGCGGGCGTCGAGCAGCGTGTCATCCATGTCGAACGCCAGGATCTTGATCTTGTCCAGCCGCTCACGGGAGAGCGGCGCTTTGTAGTAGAACTTCATCTATGAAGGCTCCTTTTTTGGAGTCAGGGGACGTTTCTGCTGACTCACACTATTGTTTCTTCGGCTTCAGGTCGCCCAGGGTGATCAGAAGCGCGGAAATGAGCACGAGAACGCCGCCGAAGAGCGTGCGGGCCGTGAACGGCTCACCCAGCAGCAGAATGCTGCAGATGAGGCTCGTGATCGGCTCCAGGATGCCCAGGATGGCCGTAATGGTCGGTCCGATGCGCTTGACCGCTTCGGGGGTCATCACGTTGCCCACGCAGACGACGAACAGACCTGTCAAGAACAGCCAGATCCAGCCCGGCCGGTGGCATTCCGTGAACGTAAATCCAAGCAGGCGGCCGAACAGGAACAGGAAGAACAGGCTGAACAGCGTGTTGTAGAACGCGATCTTAAAGCCCGGCAGTTCCCGGATGCCGCTCTTGTCGGTGATGACAAGATACGTAGCATACGCAACGCCCGACAGCAGCGCGATCGCGATGCCCATGGGACTTGCTTCCAAACCTCCGAACATCATCACCCAGATGCCCGCGCAGGCCAATAGCAGCGCGGCGGCCTGTACCTTCGTCAGCTTTTCCTTGAAGAACAGGGCGTAGAACAGGGCGACAAGCGCCGGATAGGTGAAATGCAGGCACATGGTGAGCCCCACGGAGATGTAATCGTAAGCCACGTACAGCAGCATGGCCGTCAGGCCGCCGCCGGTCATGCCGATGAAAAGAAGCGAAATGAACTGCTTCTTCGTGAGCGAAAAGCCGTAACCCTTCACCTTCAGGATGACCGCCATGAGGGGCAGTACGGACAGATTGCGGTAAAAAGCGATGGAGATGCCGTTGCCGCCGGCGTTTACGGACGCGAGTTTTGCCGTGATGGAGGAGATGCCGAAGAAGATCGCGGCCAGCGCTGCCAGCAGCAGGCCGGTCCGCCGGGTATTGTCATTCATGAGCCGCCTCCGCGTCGATGGGAAGGGTCAGCTGGTCGGGGTCAGCCATCTGCCGCAGCAGTTCCTCGGACTCGTCCTCGAGCGTGATGCTGCCGATGTCCTCGAGCTCCGGCAGATCCGCGAGGGACTCGAAGCCGAACACGAGCAGGAAATTGCGGGTCGTGCCGTAGAGGATGGGCCGCCCGATGCCGGTGCTCCGGCCCTTTTCCTCCACGAGGTCCTTGCGCATGAGCGTCTCCAGCACGCGGTCGCTCTTGATGCCGCGCACGGCGTCGATCTGCGCCTTCGTAACGGGCTGTTTGTATGCGACCACCGCCAGCACTTCCAGAGCCGCCTGCGACAGGCGCTTCTCCTTGACAGGCGTGCAGAGCCGCGTGATGTAATCGTCATTTTCGGGATTCGTGCAGAGCTGGAACGCCTTGTCCGCCTCGCGGATGCGCAGGCCGCTGCCCCGCTCCTCGTAATCCTCAGCCAGTTCGCGCAGAAGATGGACCATGTCGCCCGCGGGCATGTTGAACAGTTCCGCGGCGGTCTTGGCCTCGAGCGGCTCACCCCAGACGAACAGGATGGACTCCAGCGCCGATTTGATGCTCTCTTTGGTCATGAAAGGCTCCTTTCCTCTGCGGGGGCGGCCGGCTCTTCCGGCTTTTCTTCGATGAGCCGCACAGCGATGTCCCCGAACCGCTTTTTCTGCGTGGCCTCCACATCCTTCTGCTTGATGAGCTCCAGCAGCGACATGAACGTGATCACCTGGTTATACGGGCTGCTGTCCTCCTTGATCATCTCCGAGAACATCAGCTTTTTCCTGCCGTGGAACAGCTCGCGGATCTGCGTGATGCGCGTCTCCACGGACATGCGCTGGCGCTCCACGCGCTCGTAGACCCGGCGCATCTCGTCGAGGCGCTGCTTGCGGAACAGGAAGGCGTAGAAGGCCTTGACGAAGGCGTTCATGTCGGTCTTCAGCAATTCCTCCGCTTCGCCGACGTAGGCCGTCAGATCCTCTTGAGGCTTGGCGTGGCTGTGCGCGGTGGCTTCTGCCTGCTCCTCCAGGAAGGCCGCCATCTCCTTGTACTGCTTGTACTCCAGCAGCCGCGCGACGAGTCCGCTGCGGGGGTCTTCCTCCTCCTCTTCCTCGCCGTCCTCGCTTCTGGGCAGCAGCATGCGGCTCTTCAGCTCGATGAGTTCAGCCGCGAGCACCATGAATTCCTGCGTAACGGCGACGTCATGCGCCTTCATCTCGGCGATGGTCGCCAGATATTGCGTTGTGATCTCGGACACTTTGATGTCGTAGATGCTCATCTTCGCGTGCTCGATCAGGTAGACGAGCAGGTCGAAGGGCCCTTCAAAGATGTCCAGCTTAACTTTATATGCCATTATTCCTCCGCGCTTGCCTCTTTGGCAGACTCTTCGGCAGTGAATTCCGTGCTGTATCCGCGGTTTTCGAGGAACGCCAGCAGGTTGCTCTGATGCAGCAGCTGCCGCTCCGCATAGTCCGTGCGGTAATTGCCGGCTGCCACGTTGGCAGGCCCGGCGTTGTAGGCGGACATGGCCGTGATCACGTTGCCGCCGTAGCTGCGCAGGAACCACGCGATGTAGTACGCGCCGAACTCCACGTTCTTGTGCGGGTCAAACAGGACCTCGTACGGGTAGCCGTAGCGGGCGCCGGTACGCGGCATGATCTGCATGAGCCCCACAGCACCGCCCCCGATGACGTCCTCGCGGAACATGCCCTCGCCGCGGCAGACGGCCATGAGGAAAGTCTGCTCCACGCCGGACACGAAAGCCTCGTGGCGGAAGACGTACTCGTAGTACAGCGCGCGGTGATAATCCAGATTGCGGTTCCAGGACTGCATGTAGGCCGCGAGCCCCGCGATGTACGACGCGTTGTCCTCACGGTACAGGCTCTCGGCGGGAACGGACGGGTCCGTGCTGACGTACACGCCCGACACCTCGTCGACGTAAACGCTCCAGCCGAACACACGGCTGTCGGTGAACCACTTCAGCGGCAGATAGACGCAATCCTCCGTCTGCAGGAAGCTCGCGCATTCGTGGATGACTTCGCGTTCGATGGAGATGCGCGAAAAGCCGAGCTTCTCCGGAATGTCGTATTTCTCAGACAGGCCGTAGGGCAGGTTCTCGAGCCAGGGCATCTTGCTGAGATACCATTCCACGCGCAGAGCCTCGGCCTCTTCTTTGGCGCGCTCTTCGTCGGTCTTGCCGGCCTCAGCCGCAAAATCGTCCGTGAGCATGATCGTGTATCCGCGCTCCAGATCAGCCTCGGAATCCTCCAGGTTGCAGACGAGTTCGCCGGTCGCCAGCTCCACGGGGCCGCTCTCGGCATCCTTCAGCAGGATCAGTTTATTCTCGCGCATGATCCAGATCTCAAACCCCAGACAGTTGCGCCAGGCCGCGTCCAGCGGGAAAAACAGCTCGCCGCCTTCGCCCGCGAGCACGTACAGGGGATGCTCTGCTTCGTAATTGTTTACGTGTACGCCGTTTATATAGATGTCTTTGGCCAGAAACCAGAGATCCACGTGGTCCGGGGCGGCCGCCAGTTCGTCGGGATGCGGCTCGGTAAGCGGCTCGCGCTCGGGCAGTTCGATGCGGTCGATGAACCGCGCAAACCCGCACAGCGCGAAAACCCAGAGGATGAGGATCAGGATCTGCCACCTGTTTTTATGCAAGCGTCGTACCTCCTCGCATGCAGTTGCATAGATAATAATTATATCACGCGCCTGCAGAATACGCAAATTACAGGCTTTGGAGCTGTGAGTCAGGGGACGTTTCCGCTGACTCAGAGTCAGGAGAAACGTCCCCTGACTCAATGTTACCAAAACCCTCGGTTATTTGTTATAATAGGGTTATCCATCTTCCCCGTAATAGCAAAAGGAGACCGACATGTTTAACGTACTGTGCGTTTTACCCGTTAATGAAGAAGAAAAAGCAAGGATCGCGAAGGCTGGCGGCGGCAAATGCGAATTCCGCTGGAGCACCCAGGACGGCGTCACCCGCGAGGAACTGGAGTGGGCCGACGTGCTGCTCGGCTGCGTGGATACAAAGCTTCTGCACGATCTGCCGAAGATGAAATTCGTACAGCTGGATTCGGCCGGCTCAGACGGCTACGCGAAGCTGGAGATGTTCCACGCGCCGCAGAGCTGCCTGCTTTCCAATTCCACAGGAGCGTACGGCGGCACGATCGCCGAATACATGATCGGCTCCATCATTATGCTCATCCGGCACTTCCAGGTCTACCGCGACCACATGAAGGACCACAACTGGCAGCGTGTGGAGCTGCCTACCTGTATTACCGAGCATCAGGCGCTGGTCATCGGCCTGGGCGATATCGGGGTCAACTTCGCGCAGCGCATGAAGGCCCTCGGCTGCAGCGTCAAGGCTATCCGCCGCACGAAGGGAGACAAACCCGATTGCGTGGACGAGGTCGGCACGCTCGAAGACCTGCCGCGCCTGCTGCCGGAAGCTGATTTCGTGGCGCTGTGCCTGCCCAATTCCCCGCAGACGCAGAAGGTGATCAACGCCGAAACGCTGGCCATGATGAAATCCACCGCCATCCTCGTGAACGTCGGCCGCGGCTCGGCCGTGGACTCCGACGCCCTCGCCGAAGCGCTGAATGCTGGCAGGCTTGGCGGCGCAGCCCTCGACGTTACGGATCCCGAACCGCTTCCGGCGGATCACCCGCTGTGGGATTGCCGCAACTGCCTCGTTACGCCGCACGTGGCCGGCCTGTTCCGCCAGCTCTATCCCTTCCACCGCATCGTGGAGCGCTGCACGGTCAACCTGGCGCACTTCGTCGCCGGCGAGCCGCTCGAAAGCGTCGTGGATCTCGCCACCGGCTACCGCGTGAGCCGCTCGTAGGCTGCATCAAAGCTGCTCAGGTCCGTGCCGGTTGCTTTGTCAGCCGCTCCCGGGCCGCTCAAGTCCGCGCGCCTGTTACCAATCGCAATAGCCGGCAGGTTCGATAACGGTTATCGGTTACTAAACCCCTTCAAATGCAGCAATGGTAACGAATCGCTTCAGGATCCGTTACCTTTTTTCTTTTCTGCCCACCTTGGCAACGGATTATCGTTACCGGCCTTCTCCCCGGAATAGGCAAACAAATCCCCGACCGTGGCCCATGCGGCATCTTACGCAATGGGCCACGGCGCCGCAGTGGCAATTCCCCAAAAACAGCAAATGGGACACGGCAAAACCCTTTCTGCCGTGTCCCATCGTTTTATTTTCAGGATGTGCCTCCGTTTTACCGCGGCGCATCATTCAAAACCGCCAATGTGCCGCGCAGGCAGCATGCCTTACTCGATGATGTACTTTACCCAGTGTTGCACGTTGCCGATCCCGTCGCCGGGCAGGACTTCCGTCTTCGATTCGAGCCCCTCGGTGATCCGCACAAAGTGGTACAGCTTCTCGAACTTCGCGTAGGTCTGCGCATACACCGGGAAACGATACCACCACCAGCTGCCGTCCTGCGGATCGTTCATCCAGGCGTAGAAACACTCGCCCCCGCTGACCCCGTTCGGATCGGTGTGGCCGTACTCCGTCTTCGACTCGAATGCGCGGAAATTATAGTATTCTCTCCCATTTAACCAGCAATAGTGGTCTTCGACAAGCACATTGTAGTTGCCGCTGGCCAGTTCGTACTGGTTGGGCGTCCAGTGCCAATAGATGTAGGTGGCCGTGCTGGTGGAGGTCACGTCCGTCTTCCACTCGACGCCGTCCTTCTTGCCGGACGTCGGAACATAGGCCGTCTTGTCGTACTTGCCGTAAAGCGCGTGATCCGTATCGAACCCATCAGGGAAAGTCGCGTACGAGTGCGTGCCGCCGTCTTTGCCCGTTTTGATCCAGTCGAAACCTCTCTGAGTCCAGCCATCCAGTTCGGAGCTGTAAGAATCCTGCGTCTCGGTGAGCGTGTACGTCCATTTCTCCTTCACGATCTCCGCGCCTGCGGGCACGTTTTTCGCCAGCACCCACTTGGAATAATGGGTCGAACCGTAGGCGTTTACGGCCTCGGTGAGCGGCACGAACTCCTCCGAAACGGTAAATGCCTTGAGGTCCGTATCTTCACCGCAACCTTCAAACGTCGCCTCGCACGGCGTTTCGCTCGTCGCGTCCTCCAGCGGGGTCACCTGCAGGCCGATCATGCGGCCATCC
>JAIKZT010000029.1 GCA_024682015.1 Clostridia bacterium | reverse complement strand
TTTTTTAATGAGCCCCTTGCTCTCCAGCTCCCGGATGGTCTTGTGGACCGTGGACGTGGATTTGATGCCCAGATCCCCCGCGATGTCGCGCACCGTGGGCGGATAGCCCCACTTGGCTACGTAATCGCGCATGTATTCCAGGATCCGCTCTTCTCTGGCCGTAAGGTTGTCCATAGCCGTTCTCCTTCTTCGTTGAAAGTGCATAGACGAAATGTCTGCTCTAAATTATAATAAGCATAGCACAAATGTGCGCACATGTAAACAAATGTTCTTTATTTTTCCATAAATTTTGGAGGCCCGCTTTCATGAAGAAGCTCCTGTGCGTCCTGCTCATCCTGTCCGTGCTGCTTACTGGCTGCGTCAAGGAATCGCGGCAGTTGCCGAAGATCTGTTCCAACGCATACTGCCTCCCTTACGCAAAGGAGGCTGCGAAGACTTTTCTTGCCTATTCCGACGAGGAAATCGGCAAGTTCATATTTGAGACTGCCGAAGAGGACGCTTACGGCAGTCTCATCGCCGGGCAGTGCGACATGATCTTCTGCTCCCTTCCGGGCGAGGATCAGGTGCGCTTTGCGAATGAGCGCGGGGTCACGCTGGCGTGCTTCCCCGTCCTGCTGCAGCCGGAGAATGGCGCCGATCCCGCGCAGCTGTTCGCGGTCATCCGCGGCGGCGAGGAGGACAGCCTCGCAGGCAGCCTCGCCCAGTGGTGCGCCTGGCCCGATGGCCAGGAGCTGGCCCGCACGCTTGGCTTTACGCCCAGCGAAGACGCATCCAAGTGACCCTCCCAAGCGATGAAAAACCCCGAAAGCCTTGGACTTTCGGGGTTTTTTCTTGGTGCGCCATACAGGACTCGAACCTGTGACCTCCTGCACGTCAAGCAGGCGCTCTAACCAACTGAGCTAATGTCGCATAGCGAACACTAATATATTAAACGAAGCGTTTTCAAAAAGCAAGCATTATTTTTGACATTGCCAAACTATTTTTGCGGCGTCCCTTCGACAAGCTCAGGGAGCGTCGGGATGCATGCCGCACACAAGTTCGGGCAATGATCGCTGAGCCTGTCGAAGCGAGCGACCCGGCCCCCCACTACTTGTGGTTTTCAGTATTCTTTTGCAAACTTATATACATTATAAGGGATAGGGAGTATAATAATTATGTATATGTCAAACACACATTTTCAAGGAGGAGATCTGATATGCGTGCAACCAAGAGAATCATAACGCTCATCGCGGCGCTGGCTCTGCTGCTTTCATCCGCACTGCCGGCTTTCGCCGCCGAGTCCTACCCGGATCTGGAGGGTCACTGGTCCAAGAAGTACATGGAGAGGCTCGTGGACGAGGGCATCCTCGCCGGCTACACCGACGGCACCATCCGTCCGGAGCGGACCGTCACGGCGGCCGAGGCGTTCGTCATGCTGGCCAACCTGTACGATCTGAGTGCCGAAACGAAGGACGAGATCTACGCCGACTACGGCAAGACCATCGAAGCGGCCACCGACGTCACCTGGGCGTACAAGCAGCTGGCCGTGTGCCTCGCGGCGGGCATCTTCACCGAATCCGAGCTGAAGAACCTCAACATGTCCGCCAAGATGCCCAAGCAGAACCTGGCCGTCTACATGGTGCGCGCCATCCAGCGCGCGGATGACGCCGCCAAGCTCGACAACGCGAAGCTCGACTATAAGGACGCGGCCGACATCACGGCCAAATGCCTCGGCAGCATCGCCCTGCTCACCCAGATGGACGTGGTCAGCGGCGACACGAACGGCAACATCACTCCGAAAGCGAACGTTACGAGAGCCGTCTTCGCCACGATGCTCTGCAACATCCTCGACTATCTTGAAGACGAGGACGTCGAGCTGCGCATCGAGGATTACGTCGGCCGGGAGACCATGGAAGGCATCCTCACCGGCGTGTCCAGCAACGCGCTCACCGTCCGCGATTTCAACGGTCTCTATCACCGCTTCAGCCGCACGTCTTCCCTGAAGGCGACTGTCAACGGCACGGCCAAGTCCCTGAACACGGGCAACATCGGTTCCTACGTCAAGGTCCAGTCCGAGGAAGGCACGGCGGTCTCCGCGGCCGTTACCGAGAGCAGCAATGTCTCCTACCGCCAGGGCCGGCTCACCGACCTCGTGGCCACCACCGGTTCCATCAAGATCTCCGATCTGGCCGACGGCAGTTCCGCGGCGTTCATCGTCACCGGCGCCACCATCCGCGAGGACGGCAAGAAGATCGCCTTCACCGAGCTCACGAGAGGCGCGTTCCTCACGCTGAAGATCGAAAAGGATACCGTAAAAGAGATTACGTCTACCACCAAGGAGTACACCATCAGCGGCGAGATCTCCGACATCGATTACGCCGGCATCGTCACCATGCGCGTCAAGACCGATGACGAAGAATCCGTCCTGTACCTGGACCTCAAGGACATGCCCGCGATCAAGCGGGGAAGCATGGCCATCACCGTGGACAGGCTCAGCGAAGGACAGGCCATCAAGGCGACCGTGAAGGGCGGCGAGGTGCAGACCATCACGACCGAGGGCAAGGACGCCACCGCGACGGGCATCCTGGATGCGGTCACCCGCTCCCGCACCTCCACCACGTGGACCATCGAGGACGAAGACGGCAAGAAGACCGTCTACCTGCTCGACAGCAGCGCAGTCGCCTACAGCGGCAAGACCTCCGTCAAGATCGACAGCATCAACCCCGGAGACGAGGTCTCCCTCGTGGTCAGCGGCGGCTACATCACCGAGATCACGCTCAGCAAGGCTTATACGCCCTCTTCCGACAAGCTCAACGCCGAGGTCCTCGCCGTGAACAGCAAGGAGCGCGTGCTGACCACCCTCGTGAACGGCAAGCTGCTCTACATCGACTGCAGCGACGCGGGCTCCCTCATCAACGGCGTGACGGGCAAGTCCCTGTCGTTCTCCGCGTTCCGCGAAGGCGACCTCATCGTCGTCTACGGCTCCTACAAGGATGCGTCCACATTCGAAGCCACTTCCGTCGTCGTGGAGGTCAAGAACTGAACCATGGAAGAAGGCCGCGTGATCCACGCCATCGATCTGAATCAGGAATTCGACGAGTTCGAGGAGCTCAGCGTTCTGTCCTTCGGTGAAGGTTCCAACCCCAGCCAGGCCATGTACCGCTGGCTCTTCGACGAGAATCCGTATAACCCGCCGACCGGCAACCTCATGTTCGTCATGCGCGATCAGGCCGGCGGGGGGAAGATGATCGCCTCCGACGGGCTTATCCCCTTCTGGCTGCAGCTGGGCGGGCGGACCGTGCAGGCGGCGCATTCCGTCAAGTCCATGACCCATCCGGACTACAAGCGCCAGGGGATCTTCCGCACGATGACGGAGAATTCGCTGGAAAACGGGCGAAAGGCCGGCATCCAGGCGGTGCTGGGGTTCGCGAACAAGGCGTCCTACCCGGCCTACCAGAAGTTCGGCTGGACGACGCTGTTCGAGCGGGAAGTCTACGTCTTTCCCGCCAACATCACGAACAAGGCCGCCGGCATGCTGAAGAGCCGCGCTCTGGCGAGGCTGGCAAACGGTGCTTTTCAGGGGGTTAGCAGGCTGAAGCGCGCAGGAAAGCACGCCCTGCGCCGCTTTACCGTAGAAGAGTACGACGCCATCCCGCCCCAGGCCGGACTGCTTTGGGAAAAATACAAGAAGAACTTCGACTGCTGCATCGTGCGTGACCTGCCCTATCTGCAGTACCGCTACGACCGCCGGCCCGACGCGAAGTACAGAAGTCTGCTGCTGCGCGGGGAAGAAGGCTCGATCGGCTACGCCGTTCTGCGAAAAAGCGTCGCGAACGGCAAGCCCATGGTCTGCGTCGCGGAGAACTTTACGGACCCGGGCAGCGAAGAGTACGTCGCTGCGCTGGCCGAGGCCATCATCGACTGGACCTATGCGAACGAAGCGGACTACGCCGTGGTCTGCAGCGGCCTGTACGGGAAGTTCGACAGCGTCTTCCGGTCCTACGGTTTCGTACCCCAAAAGGGCCAGGGCACCATGGTCATCGCCAAATCGCTTGACCCGTCCATCGACGAAGCGTCCCTGGCCGGCGCCGCGCGCTGGCACCTGACCCAGGGAGACGGCGAGAGCGAACTGGACCTGTGAGACGCGGGGACGGTTCTCTGTCCCACATTCAATATAACTCGATATCGACCCGATCCAGCTGAAATCGTATGATGTAAGGCCGGATCGGGCGTTTTTTGCAATAAGAACCGGACGATCGACAGGACATCTTCATCGCTTATATTAAGATAGCGATCAAGACGGCAAAAAGATGATCCCAGCCATAAAGAGTATTTATAAGTTTTGCTCAGCGCACACAATCGTGCATGCGACCCCACACACAAATAACTTGTTTGGGACACACCGCAATGTTCCCCGTCATTGATTATGGCAAATGGGTCACATGGAATGTCTTTCACATGTGACCCATCTGCATTTTTCCACGTCCGGGTCACGCGCCTGTGTGACCCATGGCACTCTGCAGAGAAAGCGTCAGTGGAAACGTCCCCTGATTCGTCCCCCGCCTCATCTTTCTGGTTGCGCGCGCCGGACCTGCGGGGTATGATGAACGCATGAAGATCATGCTTATCTATCTAGTCATCATGGGCGCGGGCATCGCGCTCGGTTACCGCAGCAAGCGGCTGAAGTCCGCCAGCAGAGGGCGCAGCCTGTTTCAACGCGCCTGTCTGCTCGTCATCCTGTTTCTGCTGGGTCACCAGCTCGGATCGGACGAAGAAGTCGTAAACGCCGCCACGTCCATGGGCCTTACCGGCCTGCTGCTCAGCCTGGCCGCCATGGCCGCCTCGTTCGGGGTGGTACTGCTGCTCAGAATAGCCCTGGAAGGCCGAAAACCGCCTCAAAGCGGCGAAAAGGAGGCGCGGCCATGACATTCATCCTTCTCGCCGTTTTAGCCGCGGGATTCGCCTGCGGACGGGCCGGACTGCTATCCTTTCTCGAACCTTACGAATCCGACATCGTGCTCTATGCGCTCTATGCCATGGTCACCGCCGTCGCGGTCGACATCGGCGCACAGTACCGGGAGGGCCGGGGCGAAAGGCTCTCCACGAAGATCGTCCTCTACGCGCTGGCCACGGTGGCCGGTTCGCTGCTGGGCGGGCTGCTGCTGGCGCCGTTCCTGTCCGTTTCGGCCAAGGACGCCCTCATCGTCTGTTCCGGCATGGGCTGGTATTCCCTGTCCACGGGGATCGTCTACGCCTACAGCCCTTCCCTTTCCGTCGCCACGTTCGTCTACTGCGTCTTTCGCGAAGTTCTGGCGATCTTCCTGATGCCCCTGCTGATCCGCCGCTTCGAAAAGCCCGAAGTCGTCGCAACCGGCGGCTCCGCCACGATCAATTCATCCGTCGCGGCCGCTACCGTTTCCGGCGACAGCAGCATCGTCCTGTACGGCATCCTCGTGGGCACCGTCATCTCGCTGCTGGTGCCGATCCTCCTCGGAGCGTTCATCAGCCTGTAACGCGGATGCACACCTGCGGTGAGTCAGCGGAAACGTCCCCTGACTCCAGCAGGCCCTGTAAGGCCCCAAATCGCCCCATAGAGAAAAGAAAAGTCCCCGGACGACTCATTCATCGTCCGGGGACTTTTTATGCCTTATTCGGCTGTTTTCGGGTTAGGGAGCGTCGTCCTTATGGATCTCCTCGTCCTCGGCCTTCGGCGCGAAGTCCTCGTCGATCCAGAAGATCTTGACCGTGTCGGCGTCCTCCGAAGAAGCGGGCACCGTCTGCGGCGACGTGACCGCCACCAGTCCGATGAACCTGCCGTTCTCGTCGTAGGACGCGACCAGCACCGGCGCATCCGCCGTGATGCCACCGCCCGTCGCTGTCGTATCCGTAATGGTTACGTTCAGCGTGTCGGTCTCCGTCTCGATATGGATGCTCTCGCCTCCCGCAGACGTCTTGTCCGCGCGGCGCAGGTGCGTCGCGGGAATGACTTCCGTGACCGCGTCGGCCGCAGGCGTCGTGTACGTCTTGCCGTCCGGGCCGGTGACCGTCGCCGTGTAGGTGCGGACGCCGTCCGTATGCTTGCCGGCTTCGGTCGTTACCGTTGAAGTAACGGTGCCTTCCACGTTCTGTCTGTGCGACGTGTCGTTCGCGCAGACGAACGTTGCGGTGACTTCGTCCGTGCCGGTCCAACTCCAGGTCGGAGCGCTCCAGCTGTGGCCGAGCGCCGCGACGTCTTCAAGCGTCTTCGTCTGCGTCGTGAACGCGCCGTTGGCGAACGTGGCTGTGTAGGTCGTTTCGCCCTTGGCCGTGCAAGTCGGAGCCTTCGTGACCGAGGCTGTCGTTACGACCTGTTCGTGCTCCTCGTGGCTGCCGTCGCGCTTGCAGACGTGCTGCGCGGTGACGGAGCCGTTGTCGGAAGCCCAGGTGTACGTGACTTCGCCCCAGTCGTGCCCGAGCGCATCGACGTACGTATCGATGTACGAATCGTGGCAGCGGCCGCAGGTGTGAGTCGTGTAGCCCCTGTTCGTGCAGGTCGGTGCAGTGACGGTCTCGGCATAGGCATGGCCCAGCGCCGGGATCGCGATCGTCTCTCTGCTGAGTTCGATCCGCTTGCCGCAGTTCGCGCAGTAGACGACGGAATCGTAGCTTCCGGCCGCCGTGCACGTCGGATCCACGTGGTTCTCTTCGACGGCTGCCGCCGCTACGTGACCCTCCTTGGAGATGATCAGCGGAGCGCGTCTGCCGGACGAACCTTCGATGTAGATCGTAACGTCCGCGCCTTCTCTGACGATGACGGAGCCGCTGGCGATCTGTTCGCCGCCGGCCGGCATCGTCCAGGCCGTATAGCCGCTCTCGAGCACGATGCTTTCGGTCGTCTCGTCGTACGTGACGCCCGCAGCCTTCATGACGATCTCGTCGGCCTTGCCGGAAGCGCTGACCGTGGTCTTCGCCGCGTAATCCTTGTAGGGATCCGCGTTGATCACCACGTCGTACTTGCCGACGTTCTTCTGGAAGAGCACTTCGCCGTACTCGTCCGTCGTGTAATCCTCGCCGTCCACCGTAACGGTGATGCCTGCCGCCAGAGGCTTGCCTGCGTCGTCGGTGAGCCGCAGCGTTCCGAGGAACGTGTCGGCCGCGTTGACGTCCAGGCTGACCCCGAGCATCTGCGTGCCGTCCGGGTCAAACGTGAACGTGCCGGTCTTCTTCTTGTAGCCGGTCGCCGTGACGGTCCAGTCGTACTTGCCGAGCGGGACCGTGATCTTCGCGACGCCGTCCGCCGCGGAGATGCCGGTGTATTCGCCGAGCGTCACCTTGGCGCCTTCGACCGGATCCTCGCCGCACGTGACGACCACGCGGATCTCTCCGCCCTTCTGCAGCGCGAGTCCAACGCCTCTGTCGGAAGCGCTGAACGTCGCGACGCCCTTGACGGGCACGTAGCCGTCCTTGCTGATGCTGTATTCGTATTCGCCCGGCGGCATATCGAACGCCGCCGTGCCGTCCGCGCCTGTGACCGCCGTCTGGCCGTTCAGGGTGACGGTGACTCCGGCGAGCGGCGCGCCGTCTTCCGTAACGGTGATGACAGTCTCGATCTTGTCGCCCACGATGACCGTGAACGTCTCTCTCGTCTTGCCGCCGGCGCTCTCCGCCGCGATCATGATCGTGTGCGTGCCTTCGCCGAGCCTGCCGCCCGCGGGTTTCGCGCTGTAGCGGCTGTCGGAGATGGCGGTGACCGCAGTGGCCACGCCGTCCACGAACAGTTCGGGCGTGCCGGTGAGCGCGCTCTCGGTGTCGCGCACCGAGAAGATGATCTCCTCGACGTCCGTACCGAGCTGGATGTCGGTCTGCGGCGTGATCATGGCGATGACCGGACCGGTCGTATCGCCTGCCGTTACCGAGACCTCCACGCGGTCCGTCGGAGCGCCGAGCTTGCCGCTGCTGTTCTCCGCACGCGCGTAGACGTAGTACGTACCGCTGGCTTCGGGCTTGATCTTCACGGTGAAGCTGCCGTCGTCCGCCGCCGTCGCCGTACCCATGGAGCTGCCGTCGGACGTCTCGCTGTCAGCGAGGAAGACCGTAACGGTGCTGCCGGGCGTTGCGATACCGGTTACGACGATGTAGCCTTCCTCATCGACCTCCGCCTCGAGCTCCGCCGCCTTCGGGATGGCGTTGTCGAGCTTGACCCACACGGGGATCTCCAGCTCGTACACGCCGCCGCCCTTATCGGTCCAGGCGAGCGGGCTGAGCGTATGCTCGAAGCTGGCCGCGCTCACGCGGATCGTGACCTTGCCTTCGTACTCGCCGTCGGGCGTGCCGCTGACGGGTTCGTAGACGAGGTATGCGCGCAGCGAGCCACCTGCGACAAGGCTCTCGCCTCCGTTGACAGCCGCCGTGATATCCTCGCCTCTCGCGTCCGTGATCTTCGGCGCCGGGATGGTGTTGACGCCGTCGGTCAGCGCTGTAGCGGTGATCGTGACGTCCATGCCGCTCTTCAGGCCGGTCTCGTAGACAGCCACGGGCAGCGTCGCCTTGGTGCCGGTGATCTCGTCGCCGGTGGTGTTGTCATAGACGGTGTACTCGCTCGCGACGGCCTTGGCGTACGGCATATCCAGGCCCGCGACTGCGCCGAGGTCCGGCGCGTCGACGACGACCAGGTCGTACGCGGCTTCGGCCGCGCCTGCGTTCATGACGGTGATGGTGTAGCTGCCCGAAGCGTTCGCGATGAGCACGAAGTCGCTGTCGTTGATGGCGCTGATCTTCTGCTGCGTGCCGGAGCCGCTCACCGTGAGGGTGACCGGTTCGCCGGCCAGAGCCGGCGCGAAGACGTACAGCAGGTGACCCGCCGCAACGTTCACGGTTGCGGTCTTGCTCTCGCCTGCCGCCAGCGTGCCGCCCAGAGGCTGCGTCGCCGTCTGGTAAGTACGCAGGTGATCGACGGTCTCTCTCGTGCCGACGTTGAAGTGCGTCGCGTACGGGCCGAACGTCTCGGCGATGGTCATCGTCTCGGCTTCGGAAGCCGCGAACGTGAAGACCGCCGTGTAGCCGCCCATATCGCGCAGCATGTTGACCGGCACGGGAACCGCGGTGACGAACTCGCCGAGTTCGCCCGGCGCGAGCGTCTGCTTGCCCATGCTGACGGAGTTCACGAGGCCGAAGCTGTCGTAGATCTCCACCGTCGGGGACACGGTGACGCTGCCGGTATGATTGTTCATCACGGAGAGTGCCGCCGTTACGTAATCCGCAACGGTGTTGTCGGCCACCGCGAGGTCCGCGACGTCCGCCGTGACGATCTCAAGGGGCAGCACCGGGTCGACCTTGCGCCAGTTCTCCATGGTCTTGAGGACGCTGAAGAGGTCGGACGCGATGGACGATTCCTTCGTGAGCATCAGGTTCGTGGTGACGGCCAGGTCCGCGGACGCCCTGCTGAGGTTGTACAGGTTGGCGTTGTCGACCTGGTTCATGGCCTTGGAGTACTCGGACGTGTCGAGCATGGTCGCCGCGACGGAAGACATCGCGGAAACGGCCATACCGCCCATGGTGGAGAAGCCCAGAGCACCCATGCCGGTGCCGAGGATCGAGGCGCCTGCCTCGAGTTCCTTCATCATGTTCAGGACGTAGCGTTCGGCCACGTTGTTGTAGCCGTCCGCCAGCAGGTAGTCCACGTTCTGCTGAGCCTTGTAGATCTCGCCGAGCGTGATCTCCTTGACCGTGAGGTCGTAGTCCGCGCCGGAGTACGTCCACAGGCTGCGGTAGCGGCCTACTCGGCTGGCCGGGATCTCCGTGCCGTCCGCGTAGCGGATCATCGCGTCGATCGTCGTGTTCAGGTTCGTGGCGTAAGCCAGCAGCTCCTTGGACGGATAGTAGCCCGTAAGCTTGGTCTTGTCCGTCTTGTAGCTCCGCAGCAGGTCGGCTATCTCTCCGATGGTGGTCTCTATGTTCTCCTCCATGCGGTAGACGTTCGTGGGCACGCTCATGGCGGACGTTCTCGCCGCCTCGATGCCCATGCGGTAGTCGGACATGCCGGAGAGCATGAGCTTCTGCAGGTTCTCCTCCATCAGCGCTGTATTCGTGAGTTTGCGCGGGGAGATCATGACGACCGCCGTGGCGATGTACTGGCGCTTCTCCTGCTTGGTGCCGCCGCTCGGATAGCCCGCGGCGATCTTGTTTCTGTAGGTAGTGTAAGCGGAGGTGGAGCCTCCCACCAGTTCGGTGAGGATCGCGTCCGCCACGGCGCCGCCGCTGTTGCTGATCTGGCCGTTCTCGAGCTTCGTGATGACCCGTCCGGCCGCGTTCACAGCATCCGGAGTGGCCTCCTGGACCGCCTGCAGCTGCGAGTTGTCGAACACGTCGAAGATACCGGTGAGCCAGACGCCCGGACGCTTGCCCAGGGTCTTCAGGCTCTCGGAGAGCTGGTTGCGGCCGCTGCGCAGCGCGTTCAGCTTAGCCTCCGCCGATCCGTTGGGATCGTAGCCGATGCTGTCGAAGATGCTCTTCGCAGCGTCCTTGATCGCCTTCGTGTCTTCCGAGAGGCGCTCGTCCTGGCCGATCATGCTGTCAATGCGTTCGGAACTGTTCTGCAGCGCGGTGACCTGCGTTTCGACCTGTTCGAGGCCGGACAGCTGCGCGAGGTTCGCGGCGATGGCCGTGATCTGCGGCGCCAGGTTGCTCTCCGCGGCTGCGATGTAGCCGGAGACCTTCACGCGGATCACGTCCGCCGTCAGGTCGGACAACTTGTTGTCGGTATCTTCGACGCTGCCCATGGCCGACTCGTACAGCGCGTCGCCTTCGGACTTCAGCGCGGTCGCCTGCTTCAGGAGGGCTGCCGCCTTCTCCATCTTCGTGCGGGCGATGCTCGCCTGGCTCTCGCGCTCGCCGATCGACGTCGTCTTCATCGCGTTCGTGATCGCCTTGGAGGCTTCCGCCAGAATGGAGGAGGCTTCCTTCGTGAGCCGCAGATACTCCTTGAACAGCGGGCCCATGCCGGCGTCGTTCGCCAGCGCGTCCGCGATGCCGGCCGCTTCGTCGAAAGCGTCCTTGTAATCGAAGTAGTTGAAGTTGATGTTGTCCGCCACCCAGTCGACGCTGGAGTTGAACATCAGTTTCTTGAATTCCTTCAGGGCGTTGTCGTACCACTTGTTCAGCGCGCTCAGGCCCTTGAAATTGGCGATATCGTTGGAGAAGCCCTTGATGCTGTCCAAAGACTCGCGCACGTTGCTCGGAATGTCGACGATGTCCTTGATGCCGGACATCAGGTTGACCATATTGGCCAGCATGGTGTAGCTCTCGCCGATGGCGATGGCGCGCTGCAGCGAGGCGGTGTAATCGTAGTAATCCGCCAGCGAGCGGCCCATCTCGGACGCGGTCTTGTTCATGAGGATGGTCAGGTTGCCTTCCAGCAGACCCACCTGCTCGATGATCGCGTCGATGTCGTCCAGCGTGCTCTGATCGCGCATGGACTCCATCTTCATGGGTGCCATGACGATGCCGGAGCCCATATCGGACTTGATCGGCACGGACGGCATGGCCGCCAGCTTGCCGAGGGAGACCTTCTGCGCGTTCGTGAGGTTGCCGAGCACCGCCAGCTCGTAGGAGATGACGGCGGTGTCGCCGGGCTTGAGCACGCTGATCTCCACCTTGTCGAGAACAGCGGACGTTCCGCGGACGACCTTGCCCTTCGTGCTCTGCACGCCCACGATCTTCATGTCGAAGCCGGTGTTGGGCAGCGCGGGAGCGCCGAGGGAGACGTTGCGCGCGGGGCCGGCGCCAAGGTTCGTGACCGTCGCTGTGAGATAGTACCTCTCGCCGCCCTTATCCTCTATGTCGTAGCTGACGTAGAGCTTGGGCTGCTCCTGGACCTCGTACTCGCGGGCCGTGGTCGTAAACGTGTGCTCCTCGCCGTTCAGCGTGAAGCTGCCTTCGATGCGCGCGTAGATCTTGCTCAGGCCGGTCGTGTTCGTCAGGTACTGCGCGAGCGACTCGTCGAACTCAGCGAGCGCCGAGTAGTCTCTCGTCAGCTGGTCCAGACGGAAGCTGAACTCGATGTTCGCCTCTTCGCCGGGAGCCAGGTCGCCTTCGATGAGCTTGCCGTTCGCAGCCAGCGCGCCGCTCTTCTTGGAAGTCTTGGTGCTGACGTAGATGTCGAGCTCCGGATCGATGACCACGCCGCCGGGCTGCAGATTGCCGCTGGCGTCGTACGGCGCGTCGGTGACCACGAGGCGGATCTTCACGTTCTTCATCGCATCCTTGGCGGACGGATTGCCGAACTTCATGCTCAGCGTCGTGATCTGGCCTTCGTAGCCGACGTCGCCGGAGAAGCCGAGGCTGATGGACGCGTTGTCCTCGTCCTCGGGCACCTCGGGATTGCCGGCCTGAATATCGGTCAGGAAGCCGCTGCTGTACTTCATCTCGGCCGCTCTGCCGGAGGCGGGAGCGAACGCTGGCTCGGTCTTGATCTTCTGCTCGATGTCCGGGTGGACGTCGTACAGATCGACGTACTGCTGTCCCTTGTAATTGCCGTCTTCATCGTACAGCGAATCGGGTTCGCCGGCCATGACGGTGTAGTGCGGATCCGTGTAGTGGACGCGCACCGGGATGCGCGTTTCGACGGTCGCGTTCGTGTCGGTCCTGACGCCGGTGGCGAGGATCGTGAAGTCGAAGTAATACGGGGTATCGCCGTAGTAGACGGGTACGCGGTCGGACAGCGTGGCGTAATGCCCGTCGCCGCTGTCGCGCATCCGGAATACGGCTGTGGCGCTCGCTTCATCCCAGCTGACCTCCGTCATCAGGCCGGTGCCTGCCGGGTCATTCGCGTTGATGTACGCGTCGACCTCCTCGCGGGTCGTGCCCGCCGGGAAGACCACGGTGACCTGGCCGGACGCATCCGGCTCGGAGACGGAAGCGATCTTGAAGAAGCTGTCCACGTCGAGGTTCCAGACGATGTCGAAGACGTTGCCCGGGGCCACCCTGCCGACGTTCTTGACGGGCGTAAGCGTTCCGCCGGTGCTGAACGAGATAGCGCCTGCCGGAATGCGGCTGTCGCTGTCCGCGATGCGCACCTGGACGTTGTCGATCGCCGCGCCTGCTTCGTCTGGATCCTTGAAGGAGAGCTTGCTGACGAGCTTGCCGCTCTGATAGTAGAACTCCTTCTCGTCCGCCACGAAGTTCGGAGCGAGCTGCGGTTCGCTGCTGTCCTGCAGCATCTTCGCCTTGTAGACGACGCTGTCGTAGTTGGCCGTACCGGCCGCCGACGTGTGCAGCAGTGCGGTCTGCGTCTCGTCCACGGTGAATTCGAACGCCTTGCGCTCGAGCATGACGATGCTCGGCGTGCGGTCGATGACCGCGGCGATCTCGACGGTCGTCTCGAGCGCCGTGTGTCCGTCCGCGGTCGCCTTGAGCGTATACGTGCCGGACGGGATGTTCTCGAACGCCGCCAGGCCTTCGCTGTCCGTCAGGGCGTTGAAGCGCACCGGATCCTTCTGCTCGTCGAGGCCGATGAGCGAGACGGCTGCGCCGGACAGGACGGTGTTGTCCTGGTTGCGGATCTCGAACACGGTCGTGCCGACGGAACCCGCGCCGACGCACACCTTGACGGGCACTTCGAGCGTCTGCTCGGCGCCCGTGTAGGCGTTCTCGTACTTGATGGTGACCTTGCCGTCGTACAGGCCCGTGAGGCAGGCGTCCGTCGGCGAAGCCGTTGCCAGGATGGAGAGGCTGCCCTGCGGGTCGCGGATGGTGTACCCTTCGCTGACCGGCATGATGACCGCTTCCGCATCCACGTTATGGAGCACCATGAACGGCAGGTCGACGCTGGCCGTTACGCCCGTGATCGGCGCGGTGCCGATGTTCGTCAGGCGGATGACCGCGGTCGCTTCCGCTCCCTGAGACAGGGACATGGTGATGCTCGGGCGCTTCAGGCCTTCGCTGCCGCCCTCGCCGTAGCCGATGACGACGGCTCTGGCGGTCGCGACCGCCTTTTCGACGGTAACGGTGACCGTCTTCGAAGCGCTGCCCGCCTTGACCGTGACGCTGTAATCCTTCGCCTCAAGGCCGCTCGCCGCCGCAAAGCGGATGACTACGCCAGCGCCGCTGGACGCGGCGATCTGACCGGACGGAGCCTTTTCGACCGTATACGTGAGGCCGTCGGGCAGGCCCGTGACGCTGACCGCGCCGGCTTCCGCCGCGGTGACCCCGACGTTGTTGAGGTAGCCCGCGAGCAGAGCGTCGTGACCCTGAACGACCTTGATCGTATTCTCCACGCCGATGCTGACGCCGTCGACGTAGAACGTGACTCTGTCGGAACGTCTCTCGACTGCTCCGTCAGTGGCGAACGCTCTCAGAGCGAACGCGCCGCCCATGCCTTCCGGCAGGACTAAACCAGCGCTGTACGAACCGTCCGCAGCCGTAACGGCGGAGGCGTACACGCGGTCGGCGCCGACTGCCTGGATGGTGACGGCTGCGCCTGCGAGGGCTGTGCCGTCGGCCTTCTTCACGGTGCCGGACACCGGGATGACCGCGTCGAGGCCGTAGCTGGCTTGGTCGGCGTTGGCAAGGGTCACGCGGAAGTCGTCTCCGACGGTGACCGCCTGCTTGAGGATCTGCGTGAGACCGCTCTTGGAAGCGGTGACGTTCAGCGCGTACGTGCCTGCGGCGGGCGCCGTGAAGCTGCCCTCGTACGTGCCGCTTGCAGCGTTGTACGTGAGCGTTACCGGCGTGTCGCTGCTGCCGGACAGAACAGCGCTGATGCTGTCCGCCTCGACAGGCAGGTAAGCCGCCGTGCTGAGCGCGGCCGTGATGCTGATCTCGGCCGTATCGCCCGTGCAGTAGGAATCGCTGTCCGCGCCGCCCGTGAGGACGAGGCCGGCCGCGATATCCACCGCCTTGGAGTAACTCGCGAGGCTGCGGTCCGCCAGAGCCAGCTTCGACTCGGAATCCGCGTAGACGCGCAGCGTGACGCTGCCGCTGACCTGAGCGGTCCAGTCGATGGTGACCGTCTTCGATGCGCCGGCGGACAGGGAATCGACCGTAGCCGTTCCTACCCTGCCGGTGCCCGCGTACAGAGCAACGGTGAACATCTCATCGATGGAGCGCTCACCCGTGTTCTTTACGGTGACGGCCGTCTGCAGCGCTCCGCCGTAGCGCAGATCGCCGGTCGTAGCGACGTCCGTGACCTCCAGACGGCTGCTGCTGATCGTGATGGGCGATTCGAACGCGAACCGCAGGCTGTTGTTGTTTTCGGACTTCTCGCTGAGGATCTCCTTCGCGTCGGCGACGGCCGTGATGGTCGATGCCGCAACGGACGGATCCTTCCAGACGAAGCTGACCATCGCGCTTTCGCCGGCCGCGAGCGCCCTGGTCTCAGAGCTGCCGATGAACCGGCTGTCGGCGTAGAAGTTCAGCTGCGTGGGCAGGACCGCATCGCCCGTACCGGCGTTCTCCACGGTCGCGTACAGGACGACGTTCTTGCCCGGCGCGACCGTCGTGCCGGTGAGGCTGGTCTCGATCTTGCTGACCGTGAGGTCCGGATAGACGAGATCCACCGCGGTGTAGACGAGCTCCTTCGCGTTGTTCTCTTCCGCCATCTCGACAACTGCGGAGATAGGACCGTCTGCGACGAGCTTCAGCGTGTGAGCGCCGCCCGTCTCGGGTCTCCAGGTAAAGCTGAGATTCTCCGTCTCTCCCTTCGCAAGCCCTTCGACGAGCTTGGAAGAGACGAGCTTGTCGCCGTCGTACAGCAGCACCTTGAAGGCCTCTGCCGCGGCGTTGCCCAGGTTCTTGACGGAAGCGCTGACCGCGATGGGCGTGCCCCACGAGATGGTGGAGCCGTCCACGAGCGCAGCCGTGAGGGTCTCGGCCGACAGGTCGGCGAAACTCGTGACCGTGCCGGAGAGCACCTCGTCCCTGCGGTTGTTGTCGTAGTTGACCTCGCGGACGTTGCGGCCGATGTCGTTGACGATGGCCGTGAACTTCTGCGGGCCTCCGATCGCCTCGAACGTGTAGGACACGTTTCTCGTGGCGCCGACTTCGAGGTTGCCCGTCACCTCCTCGTAGCCAAGGAAGCTGTCGTTGAGGTAGAAGCCCACCAGATAGTAAGCGTCCGCACCTGTGGGCTGCAGGCCGCCCGTGTTGGGCAGCGTGCCGTTCTGGATCGTGGCGGTCGCCGTGACGACCTCGCCAGCATCCGGATTGGTCTTGTTGAACGCTATGCCGTTGATGAACAGGTCGGGGCAGTCCGCGTTTACCGTCACCTGGATGACGGAGAAGTAGTTGTAGTCGTTCTGACCCATCTTCTGGTCGTGTTCATCGAACCAGTACGGATCGGTCTGCGACAGGTTGCTGTCCGTGACGTACAGGCTTGCGCGGTACGTGCCGGCCTTCTGGTAGACGTGCTCCGGCGTCGGGCCGAAACCGCTCTCGCCGTCGCCGAAGTCCCAGACGAAACTGCCGATGTAGCCGTCCTTATCGTAGGAGCGGCTGCCGTCGAAGCGGACCGGCTGGCCCATGACGGCGTTGGCGATGTCCGCGCCCGCGTGGCTGTACGGCGGTTCGTTGATGACCGCCTCGCTGCTGAGCGTGGTGAACGGATCCGTGGCGCCGCTGTGATAGAGCTTGGCCGTGATGGTGTACGTGCCGCCCTTCGCCGGCTGCCAGCCCGGAGCGTAGACCGCCTGGATGGCGTACGGCTGTACGCCGCTGACGGGGATGTCGAGGCTCGTCCACTCGGGCGTCGTCTCGCCTTCGTACGTCGCCGTGAACCGGACGAAGCCGTTGAAGGCCTCCTTGTCGCGGTTGTCGATGACGGCGCGCAGGCGGATGTCGCGGTCTCCCGCGTCGGGATAGATGCCCGTATCGTAGAAGGCCTCGTTCTTCAGGAACCAGCCCGTATTGCCGTTGCCCAGCTGGATGGCGCCGGGTTCGTCCGCGTCGCACTGGACGTACGTGAACCGCGAGTAATCGACGGATTCGAGGAACGCGGCGCTGCCGAAGTCCACGAAGAAGTAGGAATCGGCGAACGTGCGCGTGAGATCGTCGGCTACGTTCATGGGCATCTCGCTCACGATGTAGATGTAGCCGTAATCCTTCCAGTAGTTGCCCGGGGACAGCGTGACCGCGTCCGAACCGTCCGCCTTCAGGCTGCGCTTGACGGATGCGACGTTGCCGGACCCTTCGGGCTCGGGGATCATGATGACCTGGTAGCGGGCCGTCGTGCCCTTGGGCGCGCCGTCAGCCTTCACCGTCATGGTATGGCCATCGTAGAGATGCGTCGTGGTCAGCCTGTCGGGCACGTAGATCGGCAGGCGCAGGCCGGTATCCAGGTTGAGCAGGTAATCGACGAAGCCGGTGTTGCCCTCGTTGACGAGCGCAACGCCCTTCTCTCCGCCTTCCTTGCCCGCGAGGACGCCGTCCTTGCCTATGATGCTTGTGTTGGCCGCGACGATGAGCGGGTTCAGCTGCACGCCCTTGTAATCCTTGTGCGTGAGCGTCGCCTTGAATTCGCGGAATTCGCCTTCGTAAGGCTCTTCGGAGACGGGCATCCTCCAGCGGACCAGCCAGTAGCCGGACACCTTGCTGGGAACGGTCTCCCATTCGTTCGTCTCGGTGTTGAATTCCTGTGTGGCCGCGGGCACGTTGCCGAAGGCCAGGCGGAACTCGCTGCCGGACGTCTCGCCGAACGAGCTGCCGATGATCTCGAAGTCTGTGATCATGCCGGACTGGTTGCTCTCGATCTTCAGCTGGCCGGAGTTGATGTTGAGATTCATCGCCTCGCCGAATCCGTAGTTCTCCACCGTTACGCCCAGGCGGAACGGGGTGTTGGACAGGATGTTGTGCGGGACGTAGTAGTTCAGCGTCAGCTTGGGCTGCGGCAGGATCGTGATGGGCACGCCGTCCGTCTCCGTCTGGACCAGCTGGCCGTTGACGTAATAGGAAACCAGCGCGGAGGCGTAGTACGTGATGCCGTCCGGGCTCGTGCCGCCCAGGTCTGCGCCGGGGATGATCTGCCACGTGGCCGTGAGCGCGCCGCCCGAAGGCAGCTGTCCGTTGCCGTCCACGTCGGCGATCCCCTGAACGCCCGTCGCGATGATGAAGTTCTTGCCGGAGACGTCCGTGCCGTTCTCGTCCTTGACGAGCACGTCGACGCGCAGGTTGTTCAGCGCGTACTCGGGATAGCCGTTCGTGACCTTCAGCGTCGCGTCGAAGGCCTGGCGTTCGAGCGTGGCTGTCTGGCTCAGGCTGAGCTTGACGATCTCGTAGACCGAACCGCCGTCCTGAGACAGCTCCTTCTCCTTATCGATGCCCTCGGGGGCGATGTAGCGGATCTCCTCCAGCTGGCCTTCCGGCAGCTGGATCTTCTCCTCCACCACCTTGTTGTTGTTCTCGGGCAGGCGCGCCTCCACCGTGACCGTCGTGTTGCTCGGGTTGTACAGCGGCAGGCTGCCGGTAATCATCGGAGCCGGATCGACGGGCAGGCCCGTATCCGGATCGAACGACACGTAGGAACCTTCGAACTGGATGTAGTTCTTCGCAAAGCCGCTCGCGTTCGTGCCGTACGGCAGGTTGTACACGCCGGGCTGGACGAGCAGCTTGATCCGCGCGGAAGATTGCGCGCCGATCTCGCCGATGTATCCGCCGCCCACGATGCTGATGCCCGTATCGGTCTTGTTCTCGCGGACGATGGACGCGACGACGTCGGTGATGGGGATGAGACCTGTGTTGACCACGTTGGCCTCGAGGTAGATGGGTTCCGTGACGTTCTTCGGGACGTTCACCCAGGGCGGGTTGAAGCCGAAGGACGGCGTCGGGATGTGCGCGCCGAACGTGAGTTCGAGCTTGATCTCGTACTCGTCGACGATCGTGGTCGGAACCACCGTCCATTCGATCTGAACGGGCAGGTTCTTCATGGTGATCTCCGTGAACGGAGCGCCGGACGAAGGCATGATCTCGCATTCGCCCACGTACTTTTCGCGGCCCGTGGCGTTGATGACCAGGTCGTACACGCCCAGGGGCTTGTCGTAGAACTGCGCGATGCCGGATGCGTCGGTCTGCGCGCTGAAGTTGGCGTAGTAGGTGCTCTCGACGCCGCCCGCGATGCTGACGTACTCATCCTTGGAGATGAGCGTGACGGTCGCGCCGGACACGAGGCTGCCCACGTCGTCGGAGACGCGCAGCGAGATGCCGCCGGTCTTCATGGCGGTGACCTCGGCGGACAGCGCCACGTTGGCATAGAACTTGCCCGTGCCGTCGGAGACGACGAGCGTATCCTGATACTGGCCGAGCGCTACGGACGTGCCGGGCGCGAAGCTGACGGTGAACGTCGTGCTCTCGTTCGGCTGCAGCGTCGTCTTGGCGAAGGCGCCGGCGCTGACCCACGGCAGGCTTGCCGGAACGGTCGCCTGCAGGCCCGTGAGGACTCCCTTGCCCTTGTTCGTAACGGTGAGCACGCGCGATGCGGTGTCGCCGGGGTTGATGCCGACGGAGACCTTCTTCTGGTCCGTAACGGGCAGCGGCGTCGCCGGGACGAGGTTCAGATGGACCTGCGTCTTGCAGTACGCGCCCTGGTCGGACGTGAACGTGATCTCGAAATCGGCGGTCTCGGAGCAGCCGAGCGCTGCCGAGACGTTGAGCTGGACGGATGTCTGTCCGCCCTGCGCGAGCGTTCTGGCCATGGCGGACGTATCCAGCGTGGCCGTTACGCCCGTGCCGCTCTTCTGCACCAGAGAAGCGGTAAGGCCCGTGATCGGCGTGCCGTCCGGGTTCTTCGGGGACGGGTTGCGCACCGTGATCTCCCTGGAGAACTGCGAATTCTCGGCAGCCGTAAGCTTCAGGGCCGCAGGCGAGCTCGCCAGGCCCCAGACCGTAACGGAGGTCTGCGCGCCAGTGCCGAGCATCTTCTTGAAGCCGAAGGCCTCGATGACCCACTCGCCGGCTTCGCCCGTGAACGGGGTGAAGACGCTGGAGTAAGCGCCGTTCTCGTCCGTCTCGACGAAGACGATCTCCTCCGCCTGATAGCGCATCAGGACTTCCTTGCCGTTGGCGTCCGTCGTGAGGACGGGCTCCTTCAGAGGCGGCTGCAGCATGTAGTCGAGCACGACGCGCTCGCCGGCGACGGGCGTGCCGTCGTCGTACAGGAACGTGCCGTTGACGTAGATGCTCTCGCCGAGCTGATAGCTCGTCTTGTTCGTCTCGATCCGGACGTTGCCGCTGACCATGATCTTGAGGTTCGTGGTCGGCGCCGTGACGCTGTCCGCGCCGCACCGGCCCGTGATGTCGAGCTGATACGTGCCGCTGGAGAGCGTGGCGATCGGAACGTCGGCCGTGAAGACCTGGTTCGCGTAATCGAAGCGCATCGAGCCGCTGAGGCCTTCCACGACTTCGTCGCCGTAGCTGATGGTGTAGAGCGCCTCCGCGTCGTCGTCCGGCGTGAGGACCTTATCCTTGTTGGACGAATGCCGCAGATCCGCCGTGAGCGTGATCTTCTCCTCGTCCGTCGTGAACAGGACGGCCAGTTCGTCGGCCTCCTGGTCTGCCTCGCTCGGGCTCGTCTTCATGACGAGGGACTCGCCCACGTTGATGGTGGACGACCACGTCCGGTACGTGCCCTCCGCGGGCGCGTCCATCTTCAGTTCGCCGTAGCAGTCCGCGACGATCTGCACGTTGTGCGCGCCGCCCGTCTCGGGCTTCCACGTGAGCACGACAGGCACCGTGGAGAATCCGCGGATGCCGTCGATGCCGGCGCCGGATACGGCCTTGCCGTCGACGTACAGGCCGACGGTGAACCGCTTGAAGGCGGTCGCCACGTTGTTATTGGTGATGGTGGCGAGGAAGCTGACGGTCTTGCCGGCCTCCACGCGCAGCGGGCTGTAGCTGACGTTCGTAACGCAGACATTCGGGTAGATGATGGACAGCCGCGGGATCTCCACGTCCTTGCGGATCGTCGTATCCGGGTCGGTGACCTCGTGCTGCGGGTCAACGATGACGCCCAGCTTGTGGGAGCCGTTCGCGGCCGCCCACTTGGCCTGGACTTCCTTGACTTCGCCTGCGCCGATGCCGTCGACGGTAACGGTCCTGAAGACGCGTCCGTCCATGGTGAAGCTCACCTTGAAGCTGTCGGTGACGGCAATGGAGCTGACGTTGGAAAGCTTGGCCGTGAACAGCAGCGACGTGCCGTCCGTGAGCGTGGTCTCCGTCGGCCTCCAGGTGACCTCGGTGACGGACAGTTCGGGATAGTGCACGCTGAACTTCTCCGTCGTGACGGAACTGATGTTGTTCTCCACGTCCGCTTCGACGAGGACGGGGTTCAGGTCGTCCGCGCGCACCTCGACCCGGTGGATGCCGGGGCTCGGAACGGCGGGGAAGCTGACCTGCGTGCTGGCGCCTGCCGCGAGGATGGGCACGGTCTGGCGGCCGGCGAACTCGTCGTCCACGTACAGGGACACGCTGAAGTTAGCCGCGTCCGCCTTGCCGATGTTGCGCAGATCCGCGCGGTAAACGAACGGTGCCTGCGTATCGAAGAGATTGTCGGCGGGAGCCGGATCCCAGCGGACGTTGGAGACTTCCACATCCGCGAAATCGAGCTGCACGCTGCTCAGCACTTCGCTCTTGACGTTGTTGCTCTTGCTCGTCTCGGACAGGTTGTCGAGGATGTCGTTGGCGACGACCTTGACGATGTGCGTGCCGGCGGTCGCCTGATACTGGAACGTGACTTCCGTCGTCTGACCCACGCCGAGTGAGACGCCGGTTCCGTCGACGTCCGTCTTCGTGTAGCCGAGGTAGCGGTTATCGATATAGAAGCCCGTGAGGAAGCCCAGGGTCGCGTCGCCGAGTCCACTGTTGCCCAGGACCGCGGTGATGGTGACCATGTCGCCCTCCTCGGGATCGGTCGGCGTCCAGCGGACGGACTCGATGAAGAGGTCCGGACGGTTGTCGCCGACGGTGATGGTCTGTTCAGCCGTCGTCGTCGCGCCCAGGTCGTCGGTGACGGTGAGCGAAACGGTGTAGCGGCCGGGCGCGTTGAAGGCTGTCGGGCTCGTGGCGTAGTCGCCCTTCTTCCCGTTGCCGAAGTCCCAGCGGTAGCGCACGATGGTGCCGTCGGGATCGGCGGAACCGGCTGCGCCGAAGCTGTAGGTGGCGCCGGAGTCGTAGCCTCCGTCCGCGTTGGGCGCGGGCAGGACGATGACCGCCACGGGAGGCTTGTTGACCTTGAGGTTCTCGCCCGTCCAGGTGTTGTTGGCCGCGTTGGCATCGGTGTTCTGCTTTGTGGAGACCTCCGCGCGGATGTCGATCATCGCAGGCAGTTCCGCAGGCGCGTTCCAGCTGATCTCAGCCTCGCCCGCGGTATTGGCAGCCAGCCTGATCTCGGCAGAGCCGATGAGGGCGCTGCCGTAGAAGAACGTGACCACGCCGTCAGCCGCGGCGTTGCCGCTGTTGCGCAGGGACGCGCGGATGGCGTTGCTGCGGCCCGCGACGAGCGTCGCCGGGCTCGTGTAGACGCCGTAGATGCCCAGGTCGGAGACCGCGGTCGGAGCGATGCTCTGGCGCGCGGAAGGCGTGCTCTCGTTGCCGGCGTTGTCCACGACGACGATCATATAGTAATACGTCGTGCCGTCGGTGAGGCCCGTGTCGGTATAGGCTGGGCTCAGCGGCCTTGCAATCTCCTCGTAGGCGCTGACGTCCGCCGACGCGTCGGTCGAACGGAGGACGCTGTAGTAGGCGACGTCCGCCCCGCCGGCCGTCCAGCTCAGGTTGACGGTGCCGCCGGTCTGCGGGTCAGACAGCGAAAGCGTCGGCTGCGCGGGAGGCGTGTCGTCCTTGAAGTAGGTCTTGATCTGCTCCGCAGGCGTGGCGCCCATGTTGCGCACGATGGCCTTGATGGCATAGCTGCCCTGCGCCCAGGACGAGGTGTCGATCTTGCCGCCGGACGGCTTCACGACGAACAGTTCGGTGCCGAAGATGTCGGAATCCGAGGTATAGACCAGTTCCTTCGCGAGGCCGCTCGCGTCGATGATGCCGATGGACTCCCAGGAGGCGTCGTCGGGCACGGTGCTCGCGCTCGATTCGCCCAGGTAGGCCTTCCACAGTTCGACGGTGCTGAGCATGACGGCGTCGTTCACCTGCAGCTGCAGGTTGAGGCCCGCGTTGAAGCGGCTGCCCTGCGCCGGGATCATGTTCATGATGACGGGCATGGACGTTTCCGCGTCGGGCCTGGTCTTGACGCCGGCCGGCAGCGTGCCGCCGCCGCTGTAGTCGCTCGTGCGCGGACCCTGCTTGCCCAGGTCGTTCTCCATGGCGACCTGATAGTAGTACTGGTTCACCGGGTCGAGCCCGCTGTCCACGTAGACGTTGGACGTCGTCGTGGTGAGGTATTCGTACTCGCCGTTGTTGATCTTTCTGTAGATGACGTACGCCGAAGCGTCGTTTCCGGCCGCGCTCTTCCAGCTGACGATGAGCCGCCACTCGCCGGAATCCACGCGGAAGCCGTCGGGAGCCGTCGGCGGATCGTTGGCCACGGTCGCGCGCGCCGTCTCGGCAGCGCTGTTGCCGGCAGCGTCCGTGAGGGTCAGGCGCAGGTCGTACAGGCCGTCCGGGAACTTCGCCTCGGGCCCGTCTTCGCCGGTGACCACGGCCAGCGTATCCCAGGAGGCCGCCTTCGTCGTCGTGCCGGCCAGGGAATCCCAGGTGCCGTTCGCGAGCAGATACCACGGGGCATCCGCGCCCTCTGCGGGCACGATGGCGCCGGTCGTTTCATTCGCCGTCATCGGACGGTACTCGATGCGGTACGACGCGATGGCGGTGTTGTCCTCCGCCGTGATGGACAGCGTCGCCTCGGCGCGGACGATGTCCGGGCTGAAGAAAGACGCGATGTCGGGCGCCGTCGTATCGGTGCCCGGCGTGCAGGTCACGGTGTTGGAATAGATGCTCTCGTTGTTCAGGTCGTCCAGAGCGGTGACGCAGTACACGCCGTTCTCGACGTTCGTGCTGACCACGTAGAAGCTCGCGGACGTCTCGCCGAGAAGCGCATACGAAGCCGGGGTCGAGCCGGTGGCCGGCGTGACCCTGTAGATCCTGTATTTCGCCAGATCCTTCGGCGAAGCCGCCATGGTCCAGCGCAGCGTGACGGACAGCTCCGTGGCGGATCCGGTGAGGACCGGGGCCGCGGGAGCCAGGTTGTCGATCTTGTAGGCGATGCTGCTGTCCGCGGAGTTGCCTGCCGCGTCATAAGCGACCGCCTTGAACGTGAGTTCGCCCTCCTGGACGTACTCGGCCGTGGTCACGGACAGCGAGCCGGTCTGGGACGTTCCCAGCTTCGTCTCTGTGCCGCCGCTGACGAGGAAGAAGTCCACGTGGTCGACTGCCACGTTGTCCGTAGCGGTCACAGCCAGGGAGATCGTCCCCGCCATGCGGGTTCCGGCCGGCGTCTGCCAGCCCGTGATGACGGGCGCGACGGTATCGGCCAGCGGCGCGATGGCGGCAGTCGCGGTGCTCGCGGCGCCTTCGGCTTCGGTATCGCTGAGAGCCGTGACCTTATACTGGTAGTTCGTTCCGGCCTTGACCGCCAGATCGGTATACGTCGTTAAGGTCGTGGACGCGAGGAACGCGAAGTCCTCCGTTCCTGCCTTTCTGTAGACGTTGTAGTGCGCTACGGGCACGTCGCCCGCGGCAGGCTCCTCCCAGGCGAGGGAGATGCGCATCTGGCCGGCCGTCGCCGTCAGGCTGACGGGCACGCCGGGCGCCTGCGAGCTGATAGTGAGCGTCTTCGTGACAGGCGAGGACACGCGGCCCGCGGCGTCCACGGCCTGGGCCGACAGCGTGTAGCTGCCGTCCGCGAGAGCGCTCACGTCGAATACGGCGGAAAGCGTAGCCGATTTCACGTTGCCCGATGCGGGCGTTTCCGCGATCAGGACGTAAGCGCCGTCCCCTGCCGCCTCAGGCTTGTAGCGGAAAATGACCTTGCCGATGCGCAGGTCGTCGGAAGCCTCGGCGATGAGCCGCACGTCGTTTCCGGTGCGCTGGAACGTGAATACGCTGATCTCGGGGTCGGTCTTATCCGCGTCGGGCCTGTTGACGGTGGAGGCGCTGTGCGCGCTCTCCGTGCCGTAACGGTCGACCGCGGTGATGGTATAGGTGTAGATCTTTCCGGAGTCTCCGGAGATGCCGACGTCGCTGTCGCGGTAGCTCGTGCCGTACACGCGGTCCGCGAGCAGGGCTTCCGCCTCGGAGCCTTCGCTGCGGTAGACGCGGTAGTAGGACGCGCCTTCCACGCTGCTCCAGGACAGGTCGACGTACATCATGCCCGGTTCGGAGACCGGAGCGTCGGGAGCGGGCAGCGGAGCCGGCTTGCTCGTGAAGACCGCGCTGGCTTCCGCCTCGGAGGACCATCCCTTGAGTTTGATGGTATGTGATCCTTCTCCGGTCGCCCTTACGTAGCTCCAGGCGACGGAGAGGCTGCCCTCGTCGTCCGCGTAGGCGCCGAAGATGGAACTCGCGTCCTCATCGATGTAGCCGTAGACGTACTCTCCGCCGCGGAATCCGGTGCCGGTGACCTGGATCACGCTTCCGGGAGCGACGTCTGCAGCCGGCGCGAGCGCAACGGCCGGGCTGAACATGCCCTTCTCGGCAGAAGCCTCCTCAGCCGAAGCCAGATCGCTCCTGTTGTCGACGTCGTCCACGGCGAGGATCTTGTACGTATAGGTCTTGGCCTCTTCGACGTCGTAATCCGTCCAGGAAGCGCCGCTGCCGGTCGTGATCTTCAGCGGGGACAGCGAGGTCCTGTAATAGAATTCGCCACCGTCAACGCTGCGGTATACGTAGTAGTACGACAGGTCGTTGTCCATCACCCTGTTCCAGGTGAGCTTGATGCCGCCTGCGGCAGAAGCAGCCGCAAGGCCGGTGACCGCGCTGACCTGCGCGTCGAACGTGCGGGTGATCTCGAACGGATCCGACTTGTTGCCGGTCTGGTCTTCGACCGTGAAGCGCACCGTGTACGTGCCGTTATAATCCTTGTCGCTGACATAGAGGTATCTGCCGCCGCTGCCGAGAAGCTCGTAGGCTCCTCCCGCGCCGGCGTTGATCTCCGCCTTCAGCGAACTCCAATTGATCTCGTCGTTGTCGGTCCCTTCGACGGAGAACGAGAACGATCTGCCGAGTTTCTCCCTGTCGGGCGATATGCCCGTGATGACGGGCTTCTCGGTATCGACGAACGGCTGGCCGGATCCTTCCGCGTACGTGCTGCGGTTGCCCGCCTCGTCGATCGCGGTGACCCGCACATAGTACGTCTTCGTCGGATCCAGACTGCGCAGCACGGCGGTCTTCGTGCCGTTGTAATACCAGACGGTCTGGGTCTTCGTGATCTCGTAATCGTCCGGGAAACTGCTGCTCGTCGAGTACTTCACCTCGTAGCGGTCAAGCCCGTACTCGTCCGCCGCCCAGTTCCAGGAGACCGTGAGCCTGTTGGCGCCGGCCTTGACGTTCAGATCCGTAACGGGACCCGGGGCGGTGTTGTCCACGAAGTAGCGGCGCTCGTAGCTGCCGGTCTTGCCAGAGCTGTCGACAGCGCTGAAGCGGAACTTATGCGCGCCGTCCGCCAGTCTTCCCGTATCGACGAGAACCTGCGCGTGGTAGTGCACGCTGCCGCTGTAGCTGCCGTTGTACGACAGGACATCCGTCGTCGCGAGCGTCTCGAATTCGCCGCCGTCCTTCGCAGCAGCAACGCTGGCGGAGACCACGGCCTGGTCGTCGGACACGTAGATGTCCGCGCGGTTCTCGGAGCCGCTGACGGTCGAAAGCCATTCGCTGCCCACCTGCAGGGATCCGCCCGTGTTCATGTAGGCGGACGTGACGTTCGGCGCGTCGCTGCCGTCGGACAGCTGCGCGGACATCGAGAGGGATTTGTCGCCTTCGTTTCCGAGGCGGTCGGTGGCGGTAACGGTGTATTCGTAGCGTTTGCCGGCTGTAAGCGGGAAGACGTCGCTGTGCATGTCGTGCGCAAAACTCGTGACGGTCAGGTCGAGCGTCGCGAGCGTCGTGTATGCCGCGCCGCCCTCTTCCCTCACGTACACCGTGTAGGACGCGACATCCTCGTCCGCGGGGGCCGTCCAGTTCAGATCGACGCCCTGCTTGCGCGGGGTGACGGTGAGAGCCGGGGCCGCGGGAGCGGTCGTGTCGATGCGGATGTAGCAGATGGCTGCCTTGCCGCTGGCCAGGTCGCTGGCGATGAGCTTATAACGTCCGTCGCCGTAGCCGCCGGGCACCGTGAACGAACCGCTGATGTCGCCGTACACGTCCGCGCTCTGGCCCGAGGCGAGCAGTTCGCTCTCGAAGTACAGGTCGTACGTGCCGTTGCTCGTGAAGTTCTGGCCGCTGTACGACAGCGTCGTGCCCGCCTGCCCTTCCGCGGCGCCCGCCACGGAGATCGCAGGTCCGATCTCGGGAACGGATACCGTGCCGACGGCCCTGCGGTTGCTCGTGCGGCCGATGGCGCTCACCTCGTGGTCGCCGGATGCGGCGTCCACGGGCAGCGTGTAGGCAGCGCTGAGCGCGCCTTCGCCGTTGGTCGTGATGCCGCCGAGCGAGGCGTTGATGTCTCTGTGGTCGAAGTAGACCGTCAGCGTTTCATTCGGCAGGAAGCCGGTGGCGCTGATCGCGATCGTGTTGTCGCCGCTCATGGCTGCCGTGATGGCAGCGGCGGACGCGGCGACCGTAAACGCCTGCTGCGCGGTCTGCGCTGCCTTTTCAAAGGCGAACGTGACCCTCCAGGCGCCTTCCGCCGCGTTCTGCGGCAGCGTGTAAGTCGTGCTTACCGCGCCGGCCGAAGCTGTAAACGGATCGCCGAGAGACTTGCCGTTCACCGCGATGCGCACCTTTTCGCCGTCGAGCAAGCCGGTCGCGCCGAGCGTGATGGTCTGTCCGGGCGCCGCGCTTGCGGGCACGCTCACGCGGGGGACCGCCGCTGCGACGTTGACGGTCGTCTGCACGAGCAGTCCGGAAGCCGGGTCAAACACGGCCGCCGTATGCGCGCCGCTCACGGTGTCCGCGGGGATGGTGTACGCGATGGAGGCAATGCCTTCGCCGTTCGCTGCGATCGTATCGTCTGCGACGCGGCCGTCGAACAGGAGCTGGAGAGCGGCTCCCGGACGATGTCCGCTGACGCTGACGGTAAGCGCGCTGCCCGCGGCCGGGGAGGCCGGGGACGCGGAAATGGCGGGCGTATAGCCCATAGCCGTGAGCATCGTTTCGCCCCAGCGCTGAGAGGTCTGCCCTCTCACGGACACGGCAAGGCTGCCCTCGTAGCCCGCGGGCACGGTGTAGACGACAGAAGCATTGCCGCTGCCGTCCGCCGCGACCGGAGCCTGGGCTCTGTTGTTGACGATGACGTCGGCGGTCTCACCCGCGTCCAGACCCGCTGCCGTGATGGTGATAGGGCTGCCGCTGCGGATGGTGCCGGAATAGGACAGCGTCAGATCGCCGCCCGAGACTGCGGATACGCCGTAGAACGCGGTGCGTCCGCTCGTCTGGCCTGTCGCCGTGAAGGTGTAGATGCCGCCCTCGGGCGCCAGATCGAGGTTGTCGATCGTGTACTGCGCCGCGCCGGTGCCGTCTGCGCTGCGGTTTGCGGTGTAGACGCCGCCGTTGACGCTGAACGCCACGGTCTCGCCCGGCTTGAAGTCGATGGCGTATACGGTGAGGTTCTGATAGAGCGTCGGCGCGCCGGAAAGCGCGATCGTCTGCACGGTGTCGGTGTGCTGGATGCTGCCGGCAGCCTTCAGACCGCTGGTCTGGCCCTCCAGGGCGAGGCTGTGCTTGCCGGCCGCGGCGTCGTAGCCGAACGAACGGGTGAGCGAGACGGTACCGTCGCCCGTGTAGGAACTCGAGACCTCCGCGCCGTCCACGTAGAGCTTCACGGTCTCGCCCGCGTTGAAGCCGCTGCCCGTGATGGTAAACTCTTCGAATCCGACGGTCGGGACGCTCGTTTCAAGCGTTGCCGTATGCCGCGCGACGGGCACGGAAACGGAAGCCTGCCGTCCGGTGGAGGGCTGGCTGACCGTCACCAGGACGGAGCCCTTGCCTTCCGCGGATGCGGGGATCGTAATGCCGAAGCCGTTTGCCGCTTCGTACCAGGTGCTCGTGGTGATCTCCGCGCCGTCCATGTAGACGATGTACTCGTCGACGTAGCCGTTGCCGAGGCCGTCCGCAAGGAAGTACTCGTATGCGCCCGGGGTGACCGCTTCGCCCGCATAGTGGAGCGCGATCTCGGTCGTTACGACCGTCAGACGCGCTTCCGCGGAGAGCCCGGTGTCGGGGTTGACCGCGCGCAGGATGTAGCTTCCGGGAGCAGGGCTTCCGAGATCGTATTTCAGAGACATGTCTCTGGAATTCGTGCCGGAGGCGTCGTACGACAGGTAGTTATAATAGCCGTCCGCAGTCGTACGGGTGTCGAGCGGATTGATGTAGAAGTATACCGCCTTGTCCGCGGGGAATCCGCTGACCGTCGCAGTAAAGCTGCCGCCCTCGGCCACGGTGCTCTGCGACAGCGTGAGCGCCGGCGCGAGGTCCGCGATGGTGATGCGCAGCTGCGCGACCGCGCCGCTGCTCTGCCCGACCGCCTTGATGGTGTGCACGCCGCGCAGCACCGTGCTGCCAGAGAGCGTAACGGTCTGCTCCGTGGTCGGGTCATCGACCCAGCCATCGGTGAACTCCGTTGTCTCGCCGTCCAGATAGAAGTACACATATTCGTGCAGCTGGAACTGGCTGTAGGCGATCTCGATATCGTCGCCCAGCCTGGGGTTCTCAGCCGTGATGCGGATGGACGGGTTGTACTTGCCCGCAGTGCCCTTCACGGGGGCGGACAGCGTCTCGTTGCCGGCGCGGTCGATGGCCGAGACTTTGAACCAGTACGCTTCGTCCGGCGTGAGGAACGACCAGTCGCCCTCGGGATACGTGAAGGCCCGCTCAGTGATGAGGCCGCTGACCGAAGAATAGCCGCCGGTCTCGTCGCTCGAGACGTAGACGCGGTAACCGACGATGCCTGCGTCGTCGACAGCGGACCAGCGCAGCTCGATCTTGCCCGGAGCCGAGGAGGTCGTAAGCGTGGGTGCAGCAGGCGCCGTGCTGTCCTTATAGAAATGCAGCTCTGCCGTCTCTGCGTTGCCGAAGGGGTCGGCAGCCGTTATGCGCAGCGTATACGCGCCGTCCGCGAGATCTCCGTAGTAGATCTGATGCCAATCCTCGGTCTTCACGTAGTCATACGACCATGGTGAACCGGTCAAAGCTGTCTCGGTGCCGTCGTCCGCAACAAAAGTCGCCGTGACGTGTGCCACCGAACTGTTATCCCTGCTGTAGAACCAGGCGTAATTGTCGTCGTTGACGTACTGGCCTTCCGCCAGGCTGTCGAACCCGATCTCCGGCTTCGCCTCGTCCGCGAGAGGCTTGACAGGGCCGACGGTCTTCATGGAACTGAACAGGCCGCGGCTGTCGAGGATGCGGATGCCGTAATAATACGAGGCTGCAACGGCTTCCGCAGTCAGGAACGTGTCGGTGCGCGTCGTTTCGCTGTACCACAGGGTCTCCAGAGGCTCCGCGCTCTCCAGGCCTTCCGCTGTAGCGGCGCGGTAGAGATAGATCTGATCGCCGTATTCCAGTGCGGTACCCCTCGACCACGAAAGCGTGATGTTCGCAGCGCCGGGCTCCGCCGTGAACGTATCCATCGGCGGCGTAGCCGTATTGTCCACGGTGAAGAACGGCGCAAACGTCGCGTCGTAAGAATCGCTCAGATCGCTCACGTTCGCGCTTGCGCGGCCCGCCCTGTCGTAGACGATCGCCAGCAGGCGAACCGGGACAGGACCGTCGTAGCAGCCCGGTATGGACTGCGTATCCCAGGTGATGGACTCGTACTGCGCAGCGGTGCCCAGCAGCGTGTAAGCGCCGCTGCCGACCTTCAGATAATAGTCGATGTGGTCGATGCCGCTGCCGGTGTCGCCGACGCTGTATAGCGCGGAAAGCTGCACCGTGCCGGCGAGAACGGTGGAGTCGTAAATATAGGTGCTGAGGTATCCTTCCCTCGAGGCGTAGAAGCGCTGAGTGTCATACAGTTCTGGATCGCTCAGGTCGATCGTGCCGTACCAGTACGCCACGCTGCTCGTCGCGCCGCCGAGTTTTGCCACGGCGGAAACGCTCTTCGTTTCGGTGATCAGGAGAGGCTCGCCCGTATACTGAACGGCAGAGCCGTAGTCGTAACTGTAGCCGTAGCAATACCAGATCTCCGCGCTGCTGTTCGGATGCGACAGCACGAGCGAGACCGTATTGCCGTGCGTCCCGCCGCTGATGGGCGTGAACGTCGGCGGCGCGAGGTTGATGGTGAAATAGCGATAGACCTGTTCGCTCTGAATGCCTGCATTCTCGGCATAAGCATAGATGGTCCCGCTGCTGGAAACGGTGATGGGCCCGGTATATTCCGTAAAGCCGCCGTAATTGTAAGAGCTCCAGTAGATCGTATCCGAAGCGTCGGCCGCGGTCAGTACGACCGTAGCAGGACCTTCATATTCGTCGCTGCCGTTCGGCTCGACCGGGGTGCCGTTGATGGTGAACGTCGGCGCGGCGACACCCTTCGTGATCGTCATCGTGTACTCTTCGCCGGCGCTGGTGCCGTAATAGCCTACGCCCTCCACGGGGCAGATCTCCAGGCGGTACGTACCCTTGGCAAGCGCGATGTCCGCCGAAGCTTCGTCGTCATAGGTACTGTCGAGTTCGGCGATCAGCGTATCCGACGAATCATACAGCCGGACGGGCATGTTGCTGTAGTAATACTTGCCCGGGAAACTGAACGCAAAGCGGTACGTGCCCGCCTGGTTCACGGTGAGAGTAAACTCCTCGCTGACCCCCTCGAACACTTCGCCGCTCTCGGTGATGGCAGCGGACTGGGTGATCGTAAGATTCTTGGCCTGTTCGATGATGTATCCGCGCGAAGCGGTCTCGGAGAACATATCCTTGGCGGGGTCATACGTCCGCGCCTCGATGTACATATCGTGGTCGACGGTGAGCGTGACCGTATTCGTATCCAGCAGCGTGGCGCCGGTGGAATCTCCGGTGAAATCATAGCCCATCCACTGCATGGCGTAGCAGAGCTTCGTGCCCGCCGGGGACGTGATCGTGACCGTACGGGGGGAGGCCCACACCAAAGGCTCGTAGATGCTGGACTCATCCGCGGGAGAGTACGTCGGCGCAGCCGGAGGCGGCGTGCCGATCTCGATCCAGCTGCCGTTTACATTGCCGGCAAGCCCGCTGGGCAGGAATCCGACAAAATAAACGGGAATGTGTTCTCCTTCATCGCCGGTGATCGTAATGGATCCGGTATAGCGGGTGCCGGTGGCCTTCAGTTCCGAAGCGGAAGGCCACCCGTGGCCTCCTTCGCCCATGCCGACCTGATAGTAGATCTCCAGATCCGGCTCGTCGTAGGACAGCGTGACGCTGCCGCCGTTTTCGACCAGATCCGTATCGAGCCAGATATCCGCTCCGTTCACGTAGAAGTTATTGTAAGCCGCCGCGCTCTTCAGCGTGCCGTTTGCGGTCGCCTTCTGCGCGTAAGCCTGGACATCGCAGGGCTCCGCGATCACGGGAGGATCTGCCGGATCGTACTGCACGTATTCGGGGTCCCAGTGACCGGCGCCAGTGACGGCATACCAGACGGTGCAGCCGGAAGGCACGGTATAGCGAAGCGTATACGGAGCCGTCAGTTCGACGCTTTCGCCGTCGGGCGTACCGTCCGCAAACGCAGGCGGATCGATAGTCGCGTAGACCTTGACGGACATGGAGAACGACTTGTCGGAAGGCTCTTCCCACGTTTCGGTCTCTTCGTTGTAGACTGAGTCGTAATAGGCGCCGTCGAAGAGAAGCGTGTAGTTCGCCGCAGAATCAGCCGTGAAGAAGATGTCCCATCCGGAATCTTCGTAGGAATAGCACCAGACGCCGGAGATCTGCTCTTCGGCCGGGTTCAGGATGATGCTTCTGACCTGAGAGAAGTTGCCGGATACCTTGTCAATGTGAACCGCATAGCGCCCGGCCGAGGGGATGGAGATCGTAAAGGATCCGCCTTCCTCGTCCATCGAAAGCGTCGTGCCTGCCGCGTTCGGACCTGCTACGATGGGAATGGTTCCCGTCGCCATCGCGCGAAGAGGCGCTGCCGCCGGCGCTGCAAGTATGGGCGCTGCAGCGGGAAGGACGGCCTCCTCCGCAGGCTCCTGCGAAGCCGTTTCGGCAGTTTCAGGTTCCGTTTCCTCCGCAGGAGACTCTTCTTCCTGCTTTGGCGGCGCGTAAGGCACGCCAAGTGTCTCCGGCTGCCCGGCAGCCGGTTCCGCTTCTATGGCCGGCTCGCTTTCTTCCGCCGGAGGAGCCTCCTCCGGTGTGCCGTCCGTTTGGACGACCACCTCCCCTCCCGGGTCCAGAGCGAACACCGGGGCCGGTACGGAAGTGATGAGCATGGCCAGTGCCAAGACGATGCTGATCAGTTTCTTTTTCATATAATTACCCTCATAAAAAGTAAACAAAATAACACTCTAATCCACCCTTAATTAAAACAAACTGTGCGGATCTTTACAATCCGCACAGCCGATTTGACATTGACAGTTTGACTGTCACAACTTATGACATTTAATCAGTTTGATGGTATAATCCCAGGCCGCAGGGGTGGCGCAAAAGAGGCTCATGCCGAGAAGCGCAGTCCGCGGCGCCCCCGTCCGCGGCGAGCATCGCAAGGTATGAGGATGGTTTGCGACAGGACCCCGGAGGCAAGTCAAGGATTATATAGCTGCAGGGGTGGCGGCAAAGAGGGTCACACCTCCTGCGCGAAGAGGCCCAGCCTGTCCAGCATGATGTCCACCGCCTCGCGGCTCGAATCGCAGAGCAGGCAGCTGCAGTCCCTGCGCAGCGCGCAGGCGCCCAGCGTGCCGGATCCTGCGAAGAAGTCCGCGCAGACGCCGCCCGGCGGGCAGAGACTGTCCAGCAGGATGTCCAGCAGTGCTTCCGGTTTTTGCGTCGCGTAATCCGTGCGCTCCGAGGACGTGCGTCCCACCATGTCGACGAACAGGACGTCCTTGCGGTTCACCATCGTGTACCACTTGCCCTCTTCATCCTCAAATTCCTCGACGTCCTTGAAGCGGTAAGGCCGATTGTCCCGGTTGTACGACCGCTCTTTCTGCGCCAGGAAGTAGTATTCCTCCCCTTTCGCGTACACGAGGATCGTGTCGTGCTTGCGGGCGAACCGCTTCCCCGTGGCGCCGCCGGACTTGTACGCCCAGATGAGTTCGTTCACGAAATTGCCGCGCCCGAACAGCTCATCCATCATCACCTTGACGTAGTGCACGGCGTGCCAGTCGAGGTGCACGGCGATGGTGCCGGTGTCCTTCAGCAGCCGGCGCATCTCTGCCAGTCGGGGCTTCAGCATGCCCAGATACTCGTCCAGGCCGCCCTTCCAGCGGTCGCCGTACGCCGCATTCCCCTTTCGTGTGTAATAATCCGCGGACGAGAAAAACGGAGGGTCGACGTAGATGAAGTCGACCGACTCGCCCGGCAAGTCTTTCATGTATTCCAGATTGTCTCCGCAGCGTACCTTACAGGATGAAGCCATATACGATCACTCCCAGGGCGCCGCAGGACAGCAGCGCGATGATGGGGCTCTTTTTCAGCTTGAAGATGATGAACGCCGCCACCGCGAACAGCACGGCCGAGAACCAGTCGTGGAATCCGCTCTTGGCGATGGAGATGCCGGCCGCCGCGATGATGCCGATGGCGCCGGGCCGTATGCCCTTTACCGCCGTCTGCACCTTCGGATTGTTCTTCACCTTCTCGAAGAAGAACGCGGTGAGCAGCGCCAGGCAGCTCGGGATGAGGATGACGGACAGCGTGCACAGGATGCCCGCGAGAGGCCCTGCCATCAGGTAGCCGGCGAACGTGGACGTGTTCACCGCAATGGGGCCGGGCGTCATCTCCGCGATGGCGATGATGTTGATGAACTGCTCCGCGGAAAGCCAGCCCATGGCCTTGACGACCTCGTTTTCGATGAGGCCGACGGCCGCGTAGCCGCCGCCGAAGCAGAAAGCGCCGATCTTGATGAAGGCGAGGCACATCCTAAGAATGAGATTCATTGTCCGAACCTCCCTTCTGGGCATCCGCCGTCTTCGTCTTCTTTACGGAATCCGCTACGAGAGCGATGACCGCCGCGCCGATGACGATGAGGATGGGCGTGATCTTCAGGAACCCGATGAGCGCGAACGAAGCGACCGCGACGATCAGCGAGAGTTTGTTTTCCAGGATCTTCGCGGATTTCGCCAGCTTGTACACGGCGCTTACGATCAGCGCGAACACGGCCGGTCCGACGCCCCGGAAGAACGCCTGCACGAGGGGCTGCTCCATGGCGGTCGTAAAGACCATGGCGATGAGCAGGATGATGATGATCGACGGGCAGATCGTGCCCAGGATGGCCGCGATGGCGCCCGGGATCTTCTTCAGGCGAAAGCCGATGAACGTCGCGCAGTTCGTGGCCAGAGGCCCGGGCAGCGAGTTCGTGAGCGAGATGGAATCCAGAAATTCCTCATCCGTCAGCCAGCCCTTTTCGTGGCAGACAGCCTCCTGGATGATGGGGAGCATGGCATATCCGCCGCCGATGGTGAACATGCCCACTTTAAAAAATGTCAAGAAAATCTGTAGAAGCACGTGTCCTCTTTTCTGATACAAAGTATCACTTCATCAAAGCCGAAGGGGTGGCGCAAAAGAGGCTCATGCCGAGAAGCGCAGTCCGCGGCGCCCCGTCCGCGGCGAGCATCGCAAGGTATGAGGATGGTTTGCGACAGGACCCCGAAGGCAAATGAGAGTTGAAAACGTCAGGGAAAAAGCGACCCTGCCAGCGCTGGCAGGGTCACCGGAAAGAACTTTACCGCATGCCCTTGTCGTAGGGGATGCCCTCCGCCTTCGGGGCTCTGGACTTCTTGGACGTGAAGGCCAGCACGATGAGGCAGATGATGTACGGCAGCATGTTGTAGATGCCGCTGGGAATGTTGAGCCTGGCCAGGAAGTCGAAGCCCATGTACACGTTCGACAGCGCGCGGAACAGGCCGAACAGCAGCGCGGACAGCGCGATCCTGTGCGGTTTCCACTGGCCGAAGATCATGACCGCCAGCGCGAGGAAGCCGAAGCCCGCCACGCCGTTCTCAAACTTCCACTCCGATACGCCGGACGTGATGTACACGATGCCGCCAAGGCCGCCGAGGAAGCCGGAGATGATGACACCGATGTAGCGCATCTTGAACACGGAGATGCCCACGGACGCCGCCGCCTGGGGATGCTCGCCGCAGGCCTGCAGCCGCAAGCCGAGGCGCGTCTTGTACAGCAGCACGTACGAGCAGACGAGCAGGATGACCGTCACCAGCATGAACCAGTTGAATTCAAAGCCTCCCAGGTTCACCAGGAACGCTTTCTTCTGGTTGATGTACTGGATGGTGGACGACACGTTGTCCGGGTTGATCCGGGTATTCATGGCCTTGACGATGACCGTCGCGGCCGCCGTGCCCAGCATGTTCATGGCGATGCCGATGATGGTCTGGTCCGCCTTGAAGTTGATGCACGCCACGGCCAGCAGCAGCGAGTACACCATGCCGAAGATGACGGCCGCCAGGATCGTGAGCAGGATGAGCGTGAACGCGTTGCCGCTTTCGGGATAGTTCGAGAAGCGCATGACCAGCGCGCCGCCTAAGGCGCCCATGACCATGATGCCTTCCAGACCGATGTTGATGACGCCGGAATGCTCCGAGAAGCACCCGCCGATGGCTACCAGCGTAAGTACGGCAGCGAAGATGATGGTGTATTGCAGAAGCAGTATCATTACTTTACGCCTCCTTCCTTCTTTTCGCCGGCTTTCTTAAGCACGAGCTTGAGGAAGCCTACGAAGCCGCACAGGTAGATGATGACGGACGTGATGAGGTCCGAGATCTGTGCGCTGTACATGGACTTGTCCACGTAGGCGCCACCCGCCGTGATGTGCTGGATGAAGAACGAACTGAAGATGGAGCCGATCGGAGACAGGCCGCCGAGGAAAGCCGCGGAAATGCCGTTGAAGCCCATGGCCGGAACGGAAGACTGCGTGCACTGCCACTGCTCAAAGCCTGTGAGATACAGGAAGGCGCCGCCCAGGCCCGCGAGGGCTCCGGAGATCATCATCGTGACGATGATGTTGCGCTTTTCGTTCATGCCGGCGTACTTGGCCGCGTTCTTGTTGTTGCCCGTCGCGCGCAGCTCGTAGCCGAACGTCGTCTTTTCCAGGAGCACCCAGATGGCGACCGCCAGGATGATGGCCACGGGGACCGCCAGCGTGATGTATTCGTTGTTGTTGAACAGCTTGCCCAGGCCGAGGCCGGGGATGAGCGCGCCTGTGTTCTGGCTCTTGACCGTGTACGTATAAGGCGAAGTGCTCTCCTTGACCTTCGTGAGGATCATGTTCGCGGAAAAGAGCATGATCCAGTTCAGCATAATGCCCGAGATGACCTCGTTGACGTTCGCGTAGCTCTTCAGGACGCCGGAGATGGCCGCCAGCAGCGCGCCGCAGACCATGGCCGCGATCACGCAGATCCACCAGGGAAGGCCCGCGCCCAGCGCCAGGAACAGCGCCGCGCACGTGCCTGCCGTATACTGCCCGGAGCAGCCGATGTTGAACAGGCCGACCTTGTAGGCGAACAGGATGGACAGCGAGCACATGAGCAGCGGAGCCGTCTTGACGAGCGTGTTGCCGAAATATTTCATCTTCGCAGCGCCGCTCGGATAGTAGAAGAAGTTCTTGACGATGGTGATGATGGCCGTGCCCGCGCCTTTCGGCGCGATGAACAGCAGCACGATGTAGCCGATGAGCAGGCCCAGCACGATGCAGATGATGGAGGCGATAAAGGACTGGCCGCCTTCGCTTTTCAGGAATTTTCTCATGTTGGCGTTCCTCCTTTACTGTCTCTTCGCGCCGGACATGTACAGACCCAGCTCTTCCACGGTGATGTCTTCCGGCTTCAGCTCGCCGACGATCTCGCCTTCGTACATCACGAGGATGCGGTCGGGCACGCTCATGACCTCGTCCAGCTCGAGCGATACGAGCAGGACGGCCTTGTCGGCGTCTCTCTGCTTCACGAGCTGCTTATGGACGGATTCTATGGCGCCGACGTCCAGGCCTCTCGTAGGCTGGACCGCGACCAGCAGCTCGGGACCTCTGTCGATCTCGCGGGCGATGATGGCCTTCTGCTGGTTGCCGCCGGACATGCTGCGCGCTATGGTGATCGGGCCCTGACCGGAGCGGATGTCGTATTCGTCGATCAGCCTCTCGGCATAGGAGCGGATGTTGTCCCGGCGGAGGAATCCCATGGAGTTGGTGAACTCCGGCTCAAAATAGCGCTCGAGCACGATATTGTCTTCCAGGGTATAGTCCAGTACCAGACCGTGCTTGTGCCGGTCCTCGGGGATGTGGCTCATGCCGTGGGTGCTGCGGTAACGGATAGAGGCCCTGGTGATGTCCTGACCGAGCAGGGTGACCTTTCCGGATACCAGGGGCTCCAGCCCCGTGAGACCGTAAACGAACTCGGTCTGCCCGTTGCCGTCGATCCCGGCCAGACATACGATCTCGCCGGCGCGGACCTTCAGCGATACGTCCTTCACGGCGTTGTTTTTGTGGACTTTGCTGGCCACGGTCATGTGTTCGATGTCCAGAATGACCTCGCCGGGCTCGGCGGGCTTTTTCTCCACATGGAAGTTGACGTTGCGGCCCACCATCATGGCGCTGAGCTCTTCCATGGTGGTGTTTTTGGTTTCTACGGTTCCGATGTATTTGCCCTTGCGCAGAACGGTGCAGCGGTCGGCCACGGCCATGATCTCAGCCAGCTTATGGGAGATAAACAGGATGCTCTTGCCCTCGGCCGCCAGGTTCTTC
>JAIKZT010000018.1 GCA_024682015.1 Clostridia bacterium | reverse complement strand
TCCATGCCCCGCGGCGAAGAGGATACGGCCAAGCATGACGTCGACGTCCTTCCCGGAACGCTTTTGCGCCGCGTGCTGGGAAGGGACAGGATGCGAATCGCGTCCTTCCATTCCTGGGCGATCCCGCCCGATCAGGATCTGGTCGCGGTCAACGCCTGGTCGGCAAAGGGAGACGGTGTCGTGGAAGGCGTCGAGATCGGCGACCGCATCCTGGGCGTACAGGGCCATCCGGAGGTGGACGGCCTGCTTCCCGAACTGTTCGCGTTCCTCGCGGAGGATTAAGCAGCCGCGGACAACGATCCGCGGAAAAACTCGGAATGCCGGCTTGGCATCCTGACAGAGGATGCCAAGCTTTTCCGTATTGGCACAAGTATTGCTTTTGTATTAAATGAAGACAGGCGGATGGCGATCGTGCACAGATGGGTTTTCTGAAGAGAGCATTCACAATTTCATTATGCGCGCTGCTCCTTTGGGCGGTTTTCAGTCTGCCCGCCGCAGCTCTGGACGCGGACGGTTCAGCCTCCGGCAGGGTCATAAGAGTCGGCGTGTCGGGCAAGATGGCGCCGCTGCTGTACGTGGATGACAGCGGGGCGGTCCTTGGCGCCTTCGCGGACATGATGGATCGTATCGCCCGGACCGGCGGCTACGCCGTGGAGTACGTCAATTACCGCCTGGCGATGGAAGCGCTGCGCGCCCTTCAGGACGGCGAACTGGATGCCGTTCTGGGCACGTTCTCCGAGAAAGCAGGCAAACTGCCCTCGCTGGAGATGTCCCAGGAACTGTATTCCGCCACGCTCTGCCTGGCGGAATCCAAGGTTCCCAAAAATGACGCGTCAGGGTATTACGGCGCCTACGAAATGGACACCATTCCCTACCAGCTGATGACCCTGCTGAATGTGGATTCCGTCAACGTCCTCGCCAGCCAGGACGCGGTCCTCGACTACCTCCTCTATGGTCCTTCAAGCCGCGTTCTCGCTTTCCGCGACTGCATTTCCTACAGGCTGGACAATGAGGGGCTTGAAAGTTCCTATACGATAAACGCCAGCAACGTGAACTACGTCAGTTTCGGCATCGCGCTGAGGACCGGAAATCCCGCTCTGAGGAACGGCATCAATGAAGGGATCATCGCGCTCAGAAGCAGCCGGGAATATGAAGACATCCTTAAAAGATGGGGCATGCGGAACGAGCTCGAAGAGGCGAACGTCCGCACCGCGCGTCTATTGAGGACCATAGGCTACATCGCCGCCGGAGCCGCCGTTCTGACCCTGATCTCGATAGCGGTCAGCATGCGCCTGCGGTCCATGGTGCGTTTGCAGACGGCTGAGCTCTCGGAAAAGATCGAGGATCTCGAGCATGCCAGCGATCTGCGCAACGCCCTCATCGAGCGCTCATCCGCCGGAAGCATGGTTCTGAAAAGGGACGGCACCATCCTGCTGATGAACGATGCCATGCGCAAGCTCGCGGGCGTTGCGGAAGGAGCGGACGTCAGAAACGTCAGCGAGCTAGGCCTGATCAACAGGGTCTGGAAACTTTCGCCTCCCGAGATGGGTCAGCCGGAGCTCTACACGGAGCGCGGCAGCGACGGCCAGACGCGCGTATACCGCTACCAGAACCATCGGTCCGTCAACCATGACGAACGCGTCTTCATCATGGAGGACATCTCGCGGGAGGAAGCGGAGAAGCAGGAGGCTTTTGAGGAGGACAAGAACAAGGCGCTCAACCGCATCATCGCCGGCATCGCGCACGAGGTGAAAAACCCGCTGACCACCATACGCACGTACGCATCCCTGGCGGAAACGGAGACCGGAAACCCTGAATTCGTGCGGGCTTTCGTGGAATACGTGCCCAAGGAGGTGGACCGCATCAGCGATCTGATCGAGAACCTGGTGGACTATTCCAGGCCTGTTCACACCGATAAGGAGCGCTTTGCGGCAGGAGAAGTCGCCAGAAGCTGCCTCAGGCTTGCCTACGTCTATTCGAAGAAGATCGCCATTTCGCAGGAGATCGACGATTCCCTCGTCCTCTACATGGGGAAGGACCAGTACCGCCAGGTGCTGATCAACTTCCTGATCAACGCCATTCAGTCGGTGGAGGAGAAAATTGAGAAGGGCGCGGACGGGCCGGTCAGCATCGCGCTGAAAATCTATAAAAGCGGCAGCGAGATCGTTACGGAGGTGTCCGACACGGGCGTGGGCATGAACGAGGAACAGCTGAAGCAGTGCACCGAGCCTTTCTATACGACCAAAAAAAAGGGCACGGGCATGGGACTGGCCCTGGCAAAGCAGTTCATCAAGGAAAACGACGGCCGGCTGGAGATCGAAAGCCGGGAGGGCTTAGGAACGTCGGTCAGGATGATTTTTACGGAGGATACGGGGGATGAGTAGATACGCGGTATGGGTCATTGACGATGAGCAGGGCATCTGCACGTCGCTCAGCTTTGCCCTGGCTAAAAAATACGAGGTCAAGACGTTTTTGAGCCCTGGTCCTGCGCTCGAGGAACTGGAAAGGTCCCGCTGCGACCTGATCCTGCTGGATCTTCGCCTGGGTACGGAGAACGGTCTTGACGTGCTGAAAGCGATCAAAGCCGATCATCCGGACGTTACGGTCATCGTCATGACGGCTTACGGCAGCATCGACACGTCCGTCGAAGCCATGCAGCTGGGCGCGTTCTCCTATCTGACGAAGCCTCTCAAACTGAATGAACTGGACGTGGTCATCGCGCAGGCGTTGGAACATCACGCGCTGAACGAAAAGGTGACCATGCTCTCCGATGAGCTGGGCAGCCTGCGCCACTTCGACCGCATCGTGGGAGAAAGCCCCGCGATGCAGCAGGTGTACCGGCTGATCGAGACGCTCCGGGGCACGGACGCCAACGTCCTGATCACCGGAGAAAGCGGGACCGGCAAGGAGCTGGTCGCCAAGGCCATCCATACGGACGGCAGCCGCAAGGACGGGCGCTTCGTCGTCGTGAACTGCGCGGCGATACCCGAAAACCTGATGGAAAGCGAACTGTTCGGCCATCGCAAAGGGTCCTTTACCGGCGCTACGGCCGACCGCAAGGGCAAGTTCGAGATCGCCGACGGCGGGACCATCTTCCTGGACGAGATCGGCGACATGCCCCTGAGCCTTCAGAGCAAGCTGCTGCGCGTCCTGCAGGACAAGGAGTTTACGCCTCTTGGCGCCGCTGAACCCCGCAAGGTGGACGTCCGCGTGATCGCGGCGACCAACAAGGATCTGGACAAAGCCATCCAGGAAAAGACGTTCCGCCTGGACCTCTATTACCGCCTCAACGTCATGTCGATCAAACTTCCGCCCCTGCGGGAGCGCGGCGAGGACATTCACGTGCTCTGCGACTTCTTCATCAAGCAGCACGCCTACGAGATGCGCAAGAACATCCGGGGCTGCACGCCCGAGGCGGCAAAGCTGCTGTCCTCGTACGATTTCCCGGGCAACGTCCGCCAGCTCTCGAACATGCTGGAATACGCCGTGATCGTCTGCCGCGGCGAGTACATCGACGCGTGCGATCTTCCCGAGGAGCTGCGCGGCGCCAAGGTCCAGAGCCTTCCAGCCGGAAACGGAGAAGATCTGGACGCCTTCCTTTCGACGCATTCCTTCAAGGAGATCGAAAAGCGGGCGATCGAGTGCACGCTGAAAAAGAACGACGGCAGAAGAGATCTGACGGCCATGGACCTGGGCATCAGCCGGAGAGGGCTCCAGCTGAAGATGCAGGAATACGGCATACGGTAGAGCAGATCGTAAAAGCAGCGTTGAATGTGCAAAAAATACGCGCGTCCGCGCGTAAAAATTACCACCCGAAGGCTATGGCCGGCGAAGCGGTCTGCAGCTTTCGGGCTTTTTATCGGTAAAACATCTTGGCACGAAAGTTGCAAGTATCTCTTTGCGTTAATTGTTTTAGTCTTTGAAGGAGGAAACTAAGATGAAGAAGACATTAGCAATTCTGCTTGTCCTTTCCATGCTCCTCGGTCTCGCTGCCTGCACCAGTAGCCAAACGACGACTACTCCCGAGCCGGCGACCACCGAGCCGGCAGAGACAGCAGAGACCACCCCGACCCCGGAGACCACGGAGCCCGCTGCTCCGGTCAGAGAGAACGAGGAGAGATACGGCGGAGATGTCATCATCGCGACCAGCCTGATCGCGACGTCCGTCGATCCCCACTTCTGCGGCACCGGCAACGCCAACCTGAACTGGATCAAGAACCTCTACGAAGGCCCCATCGTGACCGGCGGCGACGGTAACGTCTATCCGCTCATGTGCGACTTTGAGTACGCAGAAGACGGCCTCTCCCTGAAGTTCACCATGAGAGAGTACTACTTCTCCAACGGTGAAAAGGTCGAGATCGAAGACGTCGTCGCCTCCATCGAGAGAGCCGGCAACAGACCGTCCTTCCAGACCAAGTTCTGGAACTACGTCGAGGACGTCAAGGTCGAAGGCGACTCCGTAACCTATTACTTCAACGCGGTCTGCCCGATCCTGCTCACGAACTTCGGCGACATCGAAGGCCCCGTCTGGGTCATGCCCAAGGAAGTCTGCGAGAAGTATCCGGAAGAGTGCACGGATTTCCACGAACTCATCGGAACCGGTCCCTACATCCTGGAGAAGTGGGAGCCTGAGACCGAGATCATCGAAGTCAGAAACGAGAACTATGCGCAGAACGATGCCGGCGGCCCTGGCCCTGCGGATGCCAAGCACGCCTATCCGGATCGCCTCATCTGGTCCGTCAACACCAACTCCGCATCCATTACCGCGGGCATGATCGCGGGCGACTACACCGTCGGTTCCGTCACGACCGAGATGCAGCCCTACGCGGATCAGATCGGCCTGCACAAGTGGCTCAGAAACAACCAGTGGACCCACTACATCTATTTCAACCTGAACGAAGAAAATAAGGACAGCATCGTCCAGAACGCCGATTTCCGCAAGGCGATCCGCGCGGCCATCGACTGCGACGAAGTCATGTTCGCCATCTCCAACGGCGACCCGGATACCCACATCATGGATCCGTGCCCCGTGGCAGAATCCTGCACCATGTATCACAACGATATCCTGAAGGATAACGCCTACGACATCGCCGACATGGATCTGGCCAAACAGTATCTCGAAGCGTCCGGTTACAATGGCGAAGAGGTGACCTATCTGGTCAGAGAGGGCAGCTCCTACTACAGAGCCGCCATGGTCATCGTTCCCAAGCTCGAAGAACTGGGCATCAACGTGAACCTGTGGGTCGTGGATGCCGGTTCCATCGGCGCTCTGCGCGAGGATCCCGCTTCCGAATACGACATCTCCTTCTGGGAGACTCAGAGCGCTCTGGATCACCCGATGAACTCCAACTCCGCGATGGGTATGAACAAAGGCAACGGATGGACTACCCCGGAAAGAATTGCCATTACCGATGTTCTCTTCTGCACGCCCTGGGGCAGCGAAGAAAACGTAAAGGCGTTTGAAGACCTCGAGTGGCTGGTCGTTGAGGATTGCCCGTACATCTGCTTCGGCAAGAAGGCTTCCGCTACTTACACGGTCGCCGACTTTGAACTGGATTACAGCGGCATCAGCCAGTACTTCTGGAACAGCTATTTCGTAAAGTAGCAGACAGTCATTCTTAGAAACCATTTCTGCGGCGCCCGGATAACGGGCGCCGCGCGTTAACAAAGGAGGTCCGGATTGCTTAAATTTACGATAAAGAGGCTGCTCTCTGCAATTCCGGTATTGTTCATCGTCATTACGCTTGTCTTTTTCCTCATGCGCATCATCCCCGGCGATCCCGCGCTCATGATCCTGGGCGACGACTACGAGCCGGAGGATTACGCGGCGCTGCGGGAATCGATGGGCCTGAACAAACCAATTCTGCAGCAATACGGAGAATATGTTTTTGGCATCGTTTCGGGGGACTGGGGCACATCCCTGTATAACAACAAACCAGTCTTCCAGAACATCAAGGCAAGGATGGAGCCTACCATCCTGGTCACCATCTACAGCACGATCATCGCTGTCGTTTTTGCCATACCGTTCGGCATCGTTTCCGCCCGAAGGCGGAATACGGTCGTCGACTACTCCCTTACGACGGTTTCCGTCCTGGCCCTGTCCCTCCCCAGCTTCTGGCTCGGCCTGATGCTCGTCTATTACGTATGCGTAAGGACGGGGCTATTTCCAGTGCAGGGCTATAAATTCATCGCGGACGCGGGCCTGCGCAAAGCTCTGCACTGCCTGACGATCCCCTGCCTGGTCCTGGGTTTCCAGCACGTCGGAAGCCTTACCCGTTACACCAGGACGACCATGCTGGACGTGCTGTCCAACGACTACATCAAGACCGCCCGCGCCAAGGGCCTTGCCGAAAGGCTGGTCTACTACAAGCACGCGCTCAAGAACGCCCTCGCCCCGGTGGTCACCAACATCGGCGTCTCCATCGCCAGCATGCTGGGCGGCGCCACCATCACGGAAAACGTTTTCAACATTCCCGGCATGGGCAAGCTCGCCTACGACTCGCTTCTGCGCAGAGACTATACGCAGGAGCAGGCGATCATCCTTTTCGTCGCCATCATTTTCATCATCATGAATATTCTGCTGGATATCATCTATAAGATCCTCGACCCGAGGATCGAGTTCGACTAAGGAGGCCGCCCATGGAAAAGAGAAAAATGAAGACCGGCGCCTTTATCCGTCGATACTTCCGCGTCATGGTCGGCGGCACCATCATTCTGATCATGATCATCATTTCACTGCTTGCACCGGTACTGGCCACCCACGACCCCAACCAGGTAAACATATACGACCAGAACACACCGCCCAACGCAGAGCACCGCTTCGGTACGGACACTCTTGGCAGGGATCTGTACTCACGGGTCGTCTACGGCGGCAGGGTCTCCCTCGTCGTCAGCGTCCTCGTGAACGTCCTGGCCGTCATCATAGGCAGTTCCATAGGCCTGGTCTGCGGCTACTATCATAAGGTCGACATGATATTGATGCGGCTCATGGAGGGCCTCGCGACGCTGCCGACCATCCTGCTGGCCATCGTCATGGTGACCATACTGGGTCCAGGCGTAGGCAAACTGATCACCGTTCTGGTCATCGTGAACCTGCCGGGCATCGCCAGGATCACCCGCCAGCAGGTCCTGTCCATCAAGGAAAAGGAGCACGTCGAAAGCGCGAAGGCGTCCGGCGCTTCGGATCTTCGCATCATGACCAAATACGTGCTGCCTTTGAGCTTCTCCCAACTGATCATCCGGTTCACGTCCGGCCTGGCCTCCACGTGCCTGACTCAGGCGTCCCTGAGCTTCCTGGGCGTAGGCCTTGACCCGCGCATCCCCACCTGGGGCGGCATCGTCAACGAAGGCAGCCCCATGATCATCGTGCACCCTTATCAGTGCCTGTACGCGGGCATCGCGCTGTCCATTACCGTACTCGGCTTCTGTATCCTCGGCGACGGCGTTCGCGACGTCCTCGATCCGAAGCTTCGCGGTTAGGAGGTGACGGTTATGAGCACTGAAAACAACAGAATTCTGACTGTCGAAAACCTCAAAGTCTTCTTTGACGGCGATTACGGCACGACGCAGATCATCAACGACATCAGCTTTTCCGTCAACGCGGGCGAGACCCTCGGCATCGTCGGCGAGTCCGGCTGCGGCAAGAGCATCACCTCGCTGTCGGTCATGCGGCTGCTGGGAAAGACCGCAAGAATAGAAGGCCATATCGACTTCTGCGGAACGGATGTCATGGCTCTGTCCAAGGAAGAGATTCGCAACATCCGCGGCAACAAGATCTCTATGATCTTCCAGGATCCCATGACGTCCCTCAATCCGGTGTTCACCATCGGAAACCAGCTCTCCGAAGTCTTCCGGCTCCATCAGGGCATGAGCAAGGATGAAGCCTTGAAGGCTTCCATAGAAGCCCTCAAGATGGTGGACGTGGCGCTGCCCGAAAAGCGCGTCAAGGAATATCCCTTCCAGCTGTCCGGCGGAATGCGGCAGCGGGTCATGATCGCCATGGCTCTCGCCTGCAAGCCTCAGCTGCTCATCGCGGATGAGCCTACGACCGCGCTGGACGTGACCATTCAGGCGCAGGTCCTTCAGCTGATGAGAAACCTGAGAGACGAGACCGGCACCGCCATCATGTTCATCACCCACGACCTCGGCGTCGTCGCGGAAATGTGCGAGCGGGCCATCGTCCTGTACTGCGGCGAGATCATGGAGGAGGCTTCCACCAAGGAGATCTTCCGGAACCCGAAGCATCCGTACACGGAAGGCCTGCTGGCGGCTCTGCCGCACGCGGGTCAGCGGGAAGGCAAGCTCTACGTCATCCCGGGCACGGTTCCTCCGGCGGGTCACTTCCCCGAAGGCTGCGTCTTTGCGCCGCGCTGCAAGTACGCGACCGAGCGCTGCCACCGGGAAAAGCCCACTGCGACAAGCGTCGGCGAGAAGCATAACGTGCGCTGCTTTAAATACGAAAGTGAGGTGTGATGCATGAACAAGGAAATTCTCGTTGAAGCAAAAGACCTCCGGCAGTGGTTCCCCGTCAAGAAATGGTTCTTTGAAAAGCAGCGGTACGT
>JAIKZT010000337.1 GCA_024682015.1 Clostridia bacterium | reverse complement strand
TCTTCCCGGAGCGCTTTGGCCGGGTCAAGCCCCTTGGCCGCCAGCTCGTTGTAGAGCTTGCCGGGGCGTACGCCCGTCAGGATGCCCCAGTCAAGGTCCTTTCCCGTGATCTTCCTGAAAAAGGCGTACGCCCTTCTCTTGCTCTGATTATAATCTCCGCCAGCGCCGATGACGAGCTCCGCGTCGGGCTGTCCGACGTAGATGGCGAAGTGATCCTCCGGAAGGAACATCTTCGCGAGCTCCGCCACGTGGTATTTGTGTTTTTCGTCCGGTACGGAAATGCTATACAAAGGGATTGTACCTCATTTCGTAGCCTATGGTCGTCGCGTCCATGTGACCCGGCAGGACAGTCGTATCCTCCGGCAGCAGGTACAGCTTGTTCGTGATGGAATCCGCGATGTCCGCGAAACTGCCGCCGTAGAGGTCCGTTCTGCCGATGGAGGCATGGAACAGCGTATCTCCGGAAAACAGTATTCTGTTAACGAGGATGCACTGTCCGCCGGGCGTATGCCCCGGCGTGAAGATGAACTTCAGTTCCATGTTTCCGACCTTGAGCGTGTCGCCATCCGACGTCCAGACGTCCGCCGTGATGCCGCCCTTGCCGTAGCTGTCCCGGCGGCTGTAGAGAAGATCCTTCTCCTTGCGGTTCGCGACGAGTTTGATATCCGGCCAAAGCTCTTTGCAGAACGGGATGCCGCCCGTATGGTCGCCGTGGCCGTGGGTCAGCACGATGTACCTCGGCTCCAGCTTCAGCCTCGCGACGTCGTCCGCGAGAGCCTGGCAGGGAGCGCCGGGATCCACGATGAAGGCGTCCGGGCAGCCGTCCTCGTACACGAGGTAACAGTTCGTGCCGAAGCCGCTGACGATGTAATTCTTCACGTTAATCATAGTGTTTAAAAATAATATAAATGCTTTACTTGCCTACGGGGTCCTGCCGCAAACCATCCTCATGCACTGCGATGCTCGCCGCGGACGAGGGCGCCGCGGACTGCGCTTCTCGGCATGAGCCTCTTTTGCGCCACCCCTGCGGCCTAGTATTTATACTTGCCTACGGGGTCCTGCCGCAAACCATCCTCATGCCCTGCGATGCTCGCCTCGGACGAGAGCGCCGCGGATTGCACATCCCGGCATGAGCCTCTTTTGTGCCACCCCTGCGGCCTAGTATTTATACTTGCCTACGGGGTCCTGCCCGCAAACCATCCTCATGCCTTGCGATGCTCGCCGCGGACGGGGGCGCCGCGGACTGCACATCCCGGCATGAGCCTCTTTTGCGCCACCCCTGCGGCCTTCATTGTATAAACCCCAATCAGGACGAGGAACCGGTTTTCATAAGCGAGGTCGTCGCAAGCGCCGGAGCGAAGCGACAGAGCGGGCCGAGCGATGAAAGCCGGTCCGAGTCCGTCATATAGTCAGTCAATCTACTGTTATGCCCCTGCCCGGTACACTTCGCGCACGCCCTTCACCTGCTTCATCTTGCTGAGGACCTTGATGATGTCGCCCGTATTGTTGATGGACAGCGTAAGGTCCATGGTGCAGACGCCGGCCTTGTCCTTCTTGAGGGTCAGGCCGTTGATATTCATGTCCATGTCGAGGCAGATCTTCGAAACGTCGGAGAAAAGCCCCTTGCGGTCTTCCGCGATGATGGTGATCGCGGCGTCGAAATCGCCTCCGCCTTCCGTATCCCAGGACACGTCGATCAGGCGGAGCTTCTCGACCTCGGGCAGCGCGCGGATGTTGCTGCAGTCCATGCGGTGGATGGAGATGCCGCGGCCCTTCGTCGTATAACCGATGATGGAATCGCCCGGAACGGGGCTGCAGCACTTGGCGAAGTGGATGAGCAGGTCGCCCACGCCCTTGACGGATACGCCTTTCGTCTTTTCCGGACCCCGCTTCATGGCGGCAGCCAGCTTCTTGGCCTCTTCTTCTGCCTTTCGTTTGGCTTCCGCTTCGGCGCGCGCGGCTTCCCTCGCCGCTTCTTCCCTGGCTTCCCGCGCCTTTTCCGCCGCAGTCTTCTCGGGCGTCTGCTCCTTCGCCTGGCGCTTCAGATACTGGCGTATCTTGTTCTTGGCGGAGTTCGTCTTGACGATCTTGAGCCAGTCCAAGTTGGGGCCGCGGGAATTGGCCGATGTGACGATGTCGACGATCTCGCCGTTCTGCAGCTCGTAGTCGATCGGCACCATCTTGCCGTTGACCTTCGCGCCGACGCACTTGCAGCCGACGGCGGTGTGCACCTTGAACGCGAAGTCCAGCGGCGTTGACCCGGCAGGCAGCTCCATGACGTCGCCCTTCGGCGTGAACACGAATACCTGGTTGGAGAACAGGTCGACCTTGACGGTCTCCATGAACTCGCCGGGATCCTTCAGCTCCTGCTGCCACTCCAGCGTCTGGCGCAGCCACGCGAGCTTTACCTCTTCGTCGTCGGAGGCGATGCCCTCTTTATACTTCCAGTGCGCCGCGATGCCGTATTCGGCCACCTGGTGCATCTCCTTCGTGCGGATCTGGATCTCGAACGGGTTGCCGCTGCGGCCGATGACCGTCGTGTGTAGCGACTGGTACCGGTTCGGCTTGGGCATGGCGATGTAGTCCTTGAAGCGGCCCGGGATGGGCGTCCACATGGTGTGGACCGCGCCGAGCACGCCGTAGCAGTCCTTGACGGTGTCGACGATGATGCGCACGGCCGTGAGGTCGAAGATCTCGTCGAGCTGCTTGTTCTGGTACTGCATCTTCTTGTAGATGCTGTAATAGTGCTTCTGCCGGCCGTAGATCTCGTATTCGATCCCCGTGCCTTCGAGCACTTTGCGGATGTCGCGGATGACCTCGTCGATGACGTTCTGACGCCGCACCTGGCGGGCCTTCATCTCCCGGTCGAGCTTTTCGTAAGCCTCCGGTTCGAGGTTTTTGAACGAGATGTCCTCCATCTCGAACTTGAATTTATAGATACCCAGACGGGCGGCGAGAGGCGCGTAGATGTCCAGCGACTCCTGGCATTTTTCCCGTATCTTCTTGGGCGTCTGGTAATTGATCGTCCGCAGGTTGTGCAGGCGGTCCGCCAGTTTGATGATGAGCACGCGGATGTCCTTGGACATGGCCAGGAACATCTTGCGGATGTTCTCCGCCTGCTGCTCCTCCTTCGTTTCGTAATTGATGTTGGTCAGCTTGGTGACCCCGTCCACGAGCGCGGCGATCTGCGGGCCGAAATCCATCTCCACGTCCGCGAGGGTGTAATCGGTATCCTCCACGATGTCGTGCAGAATGCCTCCCGCGATGGTCACCTCGTCCATGCCGAGCTCAGCGAGAATACGCCCTACCGCCATGGGGTGGATGATGTAGGGTTCCCCGGACTTGCGCAGCTGTCCTTCGTGGTGTTTTTCAGCCGTTAAATAGGCCTTTTCGAGCAGCTGAGCGTCGTAATTCGGGTTGTAGTCCAGCAGTTGTCTGACGTATTCTTCCATGGGCTCTTATGCCCCCTTATACTTGTTCTTCTTCGTGAGCCGGCACAGGTCGTAATACATGGCCGACGCGATGCCAATGGAGCTGTACGTGCCGACGAGCACACCGGCGATGAGCGGCAGCGCGAAAGCCCGGATGGATTCGCCGCACAGGATGATGAGCGGCAGGATGGCCAGCATGGTCGTGACGGACGTCATGATGGAACGGCCGATGCACGCGGTGATGCTGGCGTCGATGATGGCTTCCTGCTTGCGCTTGCCGATCTTCAGCCCTTCTCGAATGCGGTCGAAGATGACGATCGTGTCGTTGATGGAGTAACCGATGACGATGAGCAGGCCGGCAATGAACGGGCTGTTCATCTGGATGTGGAACAGGCCGTAGAACGCGATGAGCATGAACGCGTCGTGCAGCAGCGCGATGATGGCCGCGATGCCGAATCTCCATTCGAACCGGATGGCGATGTAAACAAGCATGGCGAGCGAAGCGATGATGACCGCCTTGACGGCGTTGCTCTTCAGCTGCGTGCCGACGGACGGCCCTATGAGGCCGGCCTGCTCGATGAACTCGCTTTCTCCCACGCCGAACTGCTCCTGCAGCTTCGCGCACAGTTCCTGGCGTTCCGCGTTTTCCATGACCTGCGTCGTCTTCAGAATGACCTTCTCGTTGTTTTCACCCGCGTACTGGATGCCGTCGCGCAGATCCGTATCGGGCAGCGCCTCCCTCAGCGCCTGCAGGTCCACCTGCTGGCCGAAGTTCAGCTGCAGCACCGTGCCGCCCGTGAAGTCGATGCCCATGTTGAATCCCCGGATGAGGCCGATGCCCAGGCCGAGGATGAGCAGCGCGAGCGAGACGAGATAGAAGATCTTGCGCTTGGACATGAACGGATAGCCGTCCTTCAGTTCGGTGCTCGTGTCCTTCTGTTCCTTGACGCCGAACGCCTTCGGAGACGCGAACTTCATCTCTGCGAGCGTCTGCAGCAGCAGCTGCGAGATGACGACGGCGGTGAAGATGCTCAATACGATACCGATGAGGAGGGTCATCGCGAAGCCGCGCACGGACCCTGTGCCCAGCATGTACAGCACGACGGCCGCAATGACGGTCGTGATCTGCGAGTCGAGGATCGTGCCCATGGCGCGTTTGAAGCCCGACTGGACCGCGACGCGCACGGACTTGCCGAGGCCGATCTCCTCGCGGATGCGGGAGAAGATGATGACGTTGGAGTCCACGGCCATGCCGATGGACAGGATGATGCCGGCGATGCCGGGCAGCGTGAGCACGGCATGGAACGCGATCATGACCCAGATGTACAGCAGCACGTACAGCAGCAGCGCGATGTCCGCCACGATGCCCATGACACGGTAGACGACGATCGTGACGACCATGATGAGCGCGAGGCCGATGATGCCCGCAACGACGCTCTTGTGCGCGGCGTCGAGGCCAAGCGTCGGTCCGACGATCTCGGTCTGGACCTCGGACAGGCTGACGGGCAGCGAACCGCCGCGGATGAGCGCGGCCAGGTTGCCGGCGCTGCTCGCGGTGAAGTTGCCCGTGATCTGGCAGGTGGAACTGCTGATGACGGTGCTGACCATCGGGTTGGAGATGACTTCCTCATCCAGCAGAATGAGGATCTGATTCGCGGAGAAACCCTCCATCGCCGGCGTGATCTCGCCGTTCATGATCTTCCGGGTCGCTTCCGTAAAGGCGTCCGTGCCGGCGCTGTCGAACTCGAGGTTGACGGTGTACGTGCCGAGCAGGCTGGACTGATTGCCCTGATAGACGTCCGCCGTCGCGTTCTTGACGTTCTCCCCCGTGACCACTACGTTGCCGTCCGTCGTGATGAATGCCAGCTGAGCCGTGCGCCCGATGGATTCGATCGCTTCCTGCGCGTTCTGCGCGCCGGGCAGTTCGATGCGGATGCGGTTCTCGTTTTCGACGGTGATGACGGGTTCCGAGAGCCCCATCTCGTTAACGCGGCGCTCCATGACCGCCTGCACCTGGTCCATGAGGCTCTTGAGCTCCGCCCCGGTCGCGTCCGTATCGGCTTCCAGCACGACGGATACGCCGCCGATCATGTCCAGGCCCAGCTTCATCCGCTGCGCGATGCTTCCGCCTTCGCCGAATCCGTTCAGCGAGAAGAACCAGCCGGCCAGGATGACCAGGACGATGATAATAGACAATACTTTTTTCATGATAATAGCATTCCTTCAAAAATTTTTTCGGCAGAGATGCGATTTTTGAGGGTCAAACCGAACAAAAATAATTTCCCTGCGTTATAAAAACAAGGCATGTGCGTGTTGCACACATGCCCTGCATGGTTCGTATGTGTCCGTGTTATTCTTCCGCATCCGCCTGGTCCCCGGCAGCTTCAGCCGCGGGTTCGGTCTTCTCGCCGAGTTTCTTGATGCTCTTCGGCGTGACCTTCTTCTCCTCTGCGGTCTCCTTCACTCTGGACTCGTCCTTGTTTTCCACGTTGTTGACGGCCCACTTGGCGATCTCGATCTTCGTCTTGTCCGTGCCGACCTGGATGATGAGCCGGTCTTCCTTAATGCGCACGATCTTGCCGTAGATGCCGCCGATGGTGAGGATGTCGTCGCCTACTCTGAGCGCCTCTCTCATTCTGCGGACTTCATCGTCCTTTTTCTTCTGCGGACGGATGAGCATGAAGTACATGAGCGCGAAAAGCGCGACGATCATGATGATCTGCGGTAAAAATTCAGCCATTCTATTCCTCCTAACATAAATTAACAATACTATTATAGACGAAACCGCAGTAAAAGCAATAGGATTTTACGTTTTTCGACGGCTGCGCCGCAACTTTTTTTCATTATATGCGTGTTAGAAAAGGGCCCGTGCAGGACGGGCCCTTTCCATGTTGGTGCCGGCGGCGGGGGTCGAACCCGCACGGTATCGCTACCGCGGGATTTTGAGTCCCGTACGTCTGCCAATTCCATCACGCCGGCATCGCACAGGCGGCTGGATTACTCCTCTCTCTTGTAGGAGATGAAGTCCTCCGCGATCTCGGCAGTCGCAATGGACAGGGGTTTATTCGTGTCCGTTTCGACGAGAAGCGGCTTGCCGTCGATGAGGTCTCTGGCGCGCTTGGACGCCATGATCACGAGCGTGTATTTGCTGTCTACCTTCTCTTTGAGCAGGTCTACGGATGGATATAAAAGCATTACTCTTCCTCCTTGTATCGATCGATCAGGGATTTCGCGTACCCTGCGGTCTTGCAGTGTTCCGAGCGGATGATGCAGCGGGCGGTCTCAATCGCCTCGCCAAGATCGTCATTGATGAGAAAATAGTCGTATTTCTCCAGCAGTTCGATCTCCTGCAGCGTCGTCTTCATGCGCAGGTCGATCTGCTCTTCGGTCTCGGTGCCCCGAAGCCGGATGCGGTTTCTGAGCTCCGTCAGCGAAGGCGGAAGCACGAAGATCAGCACGGCGTCGGGATAAGCCGCCTTGACCTGCAGAGCGCCCTGCATCTCGATCTCCAGGATGACGTCCTCGCCGGCGGCCATGTGCTCGAGCGCATATTTCTTCGGCGTGCCGTAACAGTTCCCGTAGATCTCGGCGTGTTCGAGAAATCCGTTCTCCTCCACCGTCCGGTCGTATTCCTCCCGGGTGACGAAGAAGTAATGGACGCCGTGCTCTTCCCCTTCCCGCGGCGCGCGGGTCGTGTACGAGACGGACAGCCAGGTGTCCGGATTCTTGAGCAACTCCCTGCAGATGGTGCCCTTACCCGTTCCCGAAGGTCCGGAAAAGACGAATAACTTACCCTTTTTCATAGATCATCCTCAGTTCGAACAATTTATAATACACCTTATCGGGCGTTTCCGCAAGGTGTTATTCGATATTCTGTACCTGTTCTCTGATCTTTTCGATCTCCGCCTTCAGCTGCAGCACGCTCCCGGTGATGCGGATGTCGTTCGCCTTGGAGCCGATGGTATTGGCCTCGCGGTTCATCTCCTGCACGAGGAAATCAAGCTTCTTGCCCACGGGCGCGGACGAATCCGCCGAGATGGCGTGCAGCTGGCCGCAGTGGCTCTTGAGCCGTACCATCTCCTCCGTGATGTTCGCCTTGTCCGCGAACACGGCAGCCTCCAGCATGATGCGGTCTTCCGGGATGACGGCGCCGTCCCCAAGCAGCTCCTGGATGCGTTCCTTCAGTTTGACGGCATAGTTCTTCTCCACGGAAGGCGCATATTCCTCCACCGATTCGACGATGGACCGGATGAGGTCCGTGCGCTGGAGGATGTCCTCCATGAGTTTCTTCCCTTCGGCGGCGCGCATGGACTCCAGCTGGGTCACCGCTTCCTGCGCGGCCGTTGTGAGCGCTTTCAGCACCAGCTCTTCGTCCTCTTCAGCGGCTGCGGTGCGGATGACGTCCTGAAAATTCGCCACCATGGCGAGGGACGGTTCTCCGGAAAGCTCCGGAAATGCCGCTTTCAGAGCCTTGAGCTTTTCGAGATAGGCCTTTGCCAGGTTTTCGTTCAGGGTCACGTCCGTATCGTCCGACGCGACGTTATCCACATTTACGAACACGTCGATCTTGCCGCGCGGGGCGGCCGCCTTGACGATGGCCTTGAGCGCTTCCTCCGCGAACTGATACTTTCTGGGCATCTTGACGGTGATGTCCGAATACCTGTGATTGACGGACTTGATCTCCACCGTAACGGTGCGCAGTTCGTCCTCATAGACGCCTCTTCCGAAGCCTGTCATGCTTTTTGCCATGGTTCCCTCTTTTCTGCACGCGATTTGCTTTGGCCACAGGGCCCGATCCGTGTTATTATGGTACCGATTGTAACACAAAACGCCTGCCCTGCCTATAGGGCATTCGGGCGGAAAAGAGGAACCATGGCATACGACGGACTGATGGCCGGAATCGTGGCGAGGCAGCTCGACCAAGACCTTTCCGGCGCGAAAATAGAGCGGGTGCAGCAGCCAGAACCCGATGAGATCATCCTGCAGATCTTCTGCCCGGCCGCGGGCGGAGCGCGCAGAAAACTGCTCATCTGCGTGTCGCCGCAGGGCGCGCGCGTGCATTATACGAAGCTTTCGTACGAAAACCCGCGGGAAGCTCCGAATTTCTGCATGCTGTTGCGCAAGCACCTGCAGGGCGGGCGCGTTCTCAGCGTGACCCAGCCAGCTAC
>JAIKZT010000336.1 GCA_024682015.1 Clostridia bacterium | reverse complement strand
TGATGAAGCGCTCGCCGTTCACGAGCGTCTGCTTGCGGATGTAATCGTCCGGCACCTGGTCTTTGAACGAATTGCTGACTTCGATGTAATAACCGAACACCTTGTTGAAGCCAACGCGCAGGCTCTTGATGCCCGTCCGCTCCTTTTCGATGCTTTCCAGCGACGCGATCCAGACCTTGGCGTCCTTGGCGCCGGCCTTCAGTTCGTCGAGCTCGGCGCTGTAGCCGTCGCGCATCATGCCTCCTTCGCGCACGGTGAAAGGCGGCTCATCCACGACAGCTGCTTCGATCGTTTCCGCTACCGCGCTGAGGGGATCGATCGCCTCCGACAGTTCTCCGAGAAGCCCGGGTCTTCCCTGCAGAGCCGCTTTTACGTCCGAGGCGTGAAGCAGCGAAGTCTTCAGCGCCAGCAGGTCGCGGGCGTTGGCGGTGCCGCAGGCGAAGCGCGCGGTGAGCCGCTCCAGATCGTACACATACTTCAGCGATTCCCGCACGTCGTTGCGCAGCAGGATGTCCTCCGTAAGCAATTCCACGGCGTCCAGCCTCTTTTGGATCGCCTCCAGCCGGCTGAGCGGTTCCCTCAGCCACTGCTTCATCCTGCGGGACCCCATGGCCGTGCGGCAGCGGTCGAGCACGCCGAGCAGCGAACCCTGCACCTTGTGCTCGAACAGGGTCTCCGTCAGCTCGAGGTTCTTGATCGTCGCCTTGTCCAGGTCCATGGAATCGCCCGGATGGCTGATCTGCAGGGGCTGCAGATGGGTCACCTCCTGCTTCTGCGTGCGCCGCAGATAGCCCAGTACGGCCCCGACCGCGTAGAACAGCAGCGGCGCATCCTCCTCGGAAAGGCCGGCCGCCTTTTCGCTCTGGCTGCCGAAATGCGCGCGGATGCAGTCGCTGCAGGCGCGCCGGGTGTACAGGTCCTGTCCCGCCGTTACGTAAAGGCCTTCCATGTATCCCGCCTGCTCGTGCAGCCAGGGATCTTCCTCCGAGGAGACGTTCACGAGCAATTCCTTGGGCTGGATGCGGGTGAGCTGGGCCAGCAGCTGCTGCGCGCGGTCCTCCCCCTTCAGCTGCAGCGCGAAGAACTCGCCCGTGGAGATGTCGCACCAGGACAGCCCGAACCCTTCCTCCGCCTCGTACAGCGCGGCGAGGAAATTGTTGTCCTTTTCGTTCAGGATGGCGTCGGACAGCACGGTGCCCGGCGTGATGACGCGGATGACGTCCCGCTCGACGAGCCCCTTGGAGAGCGCCGGATCCGTCAGCTGCTCCGCAATTGCGACCTTATAGCCCTTTTCCACGAGCCGCGCGACGTAATTTTCGTAGGCGTGGAACGGCACGCCGCACATGGGCGCCCGCTCCTCTTCCCCGCACTGCCGCCCCGTGAGCACGAGATCCAGCTCCCGCGCGGCGGTCTTGGCGTCGTCGAAGAACATCTCGTAGAAATCCCCGAGACGATAAAACAGGATGCAGTCCGGATACTGCTCCTTCGTCGCCAGATATTGCCGCATCATGGGTGATAGTGCCATACGTTTTCCTCAATATGTGCAGGGATATCCCTAAGTTATAAATCGATGATCTGTTGCGCAGGGCGCATCCCCGCACAAACATCCCATTGCCAGAGTTCAGTCCAATTCGCCGTGCGCCTTTTCCACGATCGCCCGGACAGCCTCCGCCGAAACGGCATTGGCAGGCTCATCCGAACGCTCGAGCAGGAGCAGATACTCGATGTTGCCCTTCGTTCCCTTCACCGGCGAGTGATCCAGCGAAAGCGCTGAAAACCCGCTCTCGGCAGCGTATCCCAGCACGTTTTCGATGACCTGCGCGTGGACCTTCGGATCCTTTACGATACCGTTCTTGCCCACCTGTTCGCGGCCCGCCTCGAACTGCGGCTTGATGAGGCACACCATGCGGGCGCCTTTTTCGAGCAGAGACGCGGCCGGCGGCAGGATGTGCTTCAGCGAGATGAACGATACGTCCGTGCACGCGAATCCCATGCGGTCCGCGAAATCCGAGGGCGCTGCATAGCGGAAGTTATACTTTTCCATGCAGACGACCCGATCGTCGCTGCGCAGCTTCCAGACGAGCTGATTCGTGCCGCTGTCCACCGCGTAGACCTTTGCCGCGCCGCGCTGCAGCAGGCAGTCCGTAAAGCCGCCGGTGGAAGAGCCGATGTCGATGCAAACAAGCCCGTTCACGTCCAGTCCGAAGCTGTCGAGCGCCCGCTCCAGCTTCAGGCCGCCCCGGGAAACGTAGGGACAGTCGTCCCCGCGCACTTCGATGCGGGCGTCCTCGTCCACCATGGTGCCGGCCTTGTCGCAGCGCTGTCCGTCCACGAACACGAGCCCCGCCATAATGACGCGCTTCGCCTTTTCCCTCGTCTGCGACAGTCCCTTTTCCGTCAGCAGGACGTCAATTCTGTTCTTCAAGCCAATTCACCGCCGTTTCCGCCAGTTTATCCGGGGACAGCCCGTAGCGCTCTTTCAGTTGAGACACTTTGCCGTGCTCGATGAACTTATCTGGCCAGCCCATTACCTTGACCCGGCAGGAGGCCTGTTTTTCCGCCGCCAGCGCCGCGATCCGCGTGCCTATACCGCCGGCGGCGATGCCGTCTTCGAGCGTGATCACGTGGCGGTATTCCCGGAAGATCCCTTCCAGGAACGCCTCGTTCAGTGGCTTCAGCACGCGCAGGTTATAGACGGCGCATGCGATGCCCTTTTTCTCCAGCAGATCGCTGACCTGCAACGCATCTTCCACGCAGCTTCCGGCCGCAAGAATGCACAGATAGCGGCCTTCCCGCACGAGCTGGGGCCTGCCGCATCCCGCCGCGATGGCATGCTCGGACAGATTGGCCGACTTGCCCTTGGGATAGCGGATGGCGCAGGGGCTGTTCAGGGTCAGCGCGTAGTGCAGCATGGCGATGAGCTCGGGCCCGTCCTTGGGCGCGAGTATCGTCATGTTGGGCATGGAGCTAAGATATTCGATGTCGTAGATCCCCTGGTGCGTCTCGCCGTCCGGCCCCGTTACGCCGCTGCGGTCAAGCGCGAAGACGACGGGCAGATTCTGCAGGCAGACCTCCGTAATCACCTGATCGTACGCCCGCTGCAGGAACGTCGAATAGATAGCCACGACAGGCTTCAGTCCGCCGAGCGCAAGTCCCGCCGCGAACGACACGGCGTGCTGCTCCGCGATGCCGGCGTCGAATACACGCTCCGGATGTACCGCTTTCATGCGTGAAAGGCCGGTAGCGTCCGTCATGGCCGCCGTAATGGCCACGACGCGGTCATCCTCGCCTGCCTCGTCGAGCAGCGCCAGCCCGAACACGTCCGAATAGGTATCCTCGGTCTGGACTTCCGCGGATGTGGCCGTGGACGGGTCAAACGGACCGATGCCGTGAAACTTGCTCGGATTCTTTTCCGCCGGCACGAAACCCTTGCCCTTCTTCGTGAGCACGTGCACGAGCACGGGACCGGAGGCGAGTTTCGCCGCCCGCAGCGCTTCCGTAAGCGCGTCGAGGTCGTGACCGTCCACGGGGCCGTAGTACTTCAGGCCCATCTCCTCGAAGAGCACGCCGGGGACGATGGCATGTTTCACCTTGTCGCGCACGGCGGCGAGCCTTTTCTGCAGCCGCGGCATGCCGCTGGTCGCTTGCTTGACCCTTCCCTTGAACGCCAGGTACCCGGTGCTCGTCCGCGCCTTCTGCAGGTATCGGGAAAGCCCGCCCACGTTGCGGCTGATGGACATCTCGTTGTCGTTGAGCACAACGATCAGGCGCGTGTGTTCGGCTCCCGCGCTGTTCAGGCCTTCAAACGAAACGCCGCTTCCGAGGCTTCCGTCTCCGACGACCGCCACGCAGTGGTATGTCTCCCCGCGCAGATCCCGCGCCTTGGCGTATCCGAGCGCGGCAGAGATGGCCGACCCACTGTGACCCGAATCAAACGCGTCGCTTTCGCTCTCCGAACGCTTGGGAAAGCCTGACAGGCCGTCCGCCTGGCGCAGCGTGCCCATGGCGTCCCAGCGGCCTGTCAGCAGCTTGTGCACGTAGGCCTGATGCCCCACGTCCCACAGCACGCGGTCCTTGTAGACGTCAAAGACGCGGTGCAGGGCCAGCGTCAGTTCCACAGCGCCCAGGTTGGACGCCAGATGGCCGCCGTTTGCCGACACGTCTTCGAGCAGCTTCTCGCGGATCTCCACGGCGAGGAGCTCCAGATCCCGGGTGCTCATGGCGGGGATGTCTTTGGATAAGATGTTTTCTTTATTTTTATAATTCATAGAACCATGGATCAGACGATCTCCGATTCGAGGAAATCGATGATGTCGTTAAATACTTCCGCTTCATCGTAATACTTGGCCATGGCGTCCCGGGCCTTTGCCAGATGGCTGAGCGCCTTCTCCTTGGAGCGCTCGAGGCCATAAAGCGCCGGATAGGTGGCCTTGCCCTGCGCGGCGTCCACGTGGGTCTTCTTGCCCAGTTTCTTCTCGTCGCCGATCTCGTCGAGAATATCGTCCACGATCTGGAACGCGAGGCCGAGATGTTCTCCGTAGCAGCGCAGATCGGCCCGCATCGCCTCATCCGCGCCGCCCATGTACGCGCCGGCGAGGACGCAGCCATTGATGAAGGCTGCGGTCTTGTTGGCGTGGATGAAGCTGAGCATCTCCTCGGAGCAGGTCTTGCCCTCGTTTTCCACGTCCGCGACCTGGCCAGCCACCATGCCGCGCGCGCCCGTACCCTTCGTGAGCACGAACATGGCCCGGGTCATGCGCTTGAGCCGCTCGGGATCGTCCAGATACAAGAGCATCTGCTTCGTCATGGCCTCGTAGGCGGACGAGAGAAGCCCGTCTCCGGCGAGGATGGCGATCGCTTCGCCG
>JAIKZT010000333.1 GCA_024682015.1 Clostridia bacterium | reverse complement strand
CACTGTACTGCACCCCGGAGCAGCTCTCTTAATGATAGACTGACAGTTGCATGGGACTGAGGAGGTATCCCATGGTGTTTCGTTCGGGTTCTCCGAACGGTCGGGTGCACGATACCCGACGGGCTTAATGAACCTTTCCTCATTGGGAACCGATAAGGTACTTTGGCTGTCCAGTTGCCTTATCCTGTAGACTGGTCAAGTTCTTGTGCAATTAGGGGATTGGCTGTCGCCATTGGCTAATTCGCAGACCGCATGGTCTGCTTACAAGCCCCTCGCTTCAGCCATGGGGTTCTTGACCATCCCCATTTCTTCAGAGTCTCTTACTTTGCCCCTTCAAATTCCCTGATATACAGCACCGCATCGCAAATGCAGTAATCCTGCCCGCAGTACGGGCAATACCCTTTCGTCTCCGCCCAGGGGCGGTACACCGCCGCCGCGGGGACGAAGCCCGTGTCCTGCAGGATCCTCTTGATCGGGATATCCCTGCCGTAGGGCTTGAGCGCCGTGTTCATGATCAGCTCCGCGCCCCGTTCCCGAAGCACCGGCTGAAGGCCCGACATGAAGGCCGAAAAAACGCCGTGATTCCGGTATGCCGGGTCCGTGCTGGAGGTCTTGTAGACCCCGACGCGCGTGTTTCCCGCGTATTTTGCGAGAGCTTCCGGCTTTTCCTTCACATGGAGGGTCGCAAGCGCTTCGTCCAGCGTGGACAGGAACGCGTAGAAGTAGGACGCTACCGCGTCGTCGCGGTCGGTATCCGCCACGACGTAGAGCAGATCGTCCTCTCCGCTGAGCATGCCCTCCAGATCTTCGACGGAATAGAAATCCAGGGAGATGGTGTCGTCGATCAGACGTTTGATCTGCGGCAGATCCCGGGGCTCCGCCTTCCGCACTTCAAGCTTCATCAATTTTCCTCTTTCAGAATGATTTGCAGCGTGTTGCTGCCGAACGCGCTTTGGTAGTTGACAATTTCCACCATCTTCAGAATCATCCGAACGCCCATATACAGATCGTCCTCGTCGTCCGTCACCGTGTGGGCAAAGGGATTGAACGGAATGCCGTTATAGCGGATGCGGATTCCTCTGACGCCGCTGACTGAATATGCGCGAAGGTCGAAGGTGAGATCCCCGACGCCCTTCTCCTCGTTGATGGAACGGATGAGAGTCATGACTTCCTCCATGCTCATCTGCAGACGCATGGTCTGTTTGGCACTCATGCCGTTCATCGCGCAGAATTCGCTGATGCGCTCGCTCGCGTCGACGATCTCGTCGACGTCCGAGCTCACGGAGAAGTTCAGCACTTTTCCGCTTCTCTCGTTTTCGAGATCAGTCATCAGATAGCGGGAATCCTGCGGTTTCCGGCGGTGGTGAAGTCCCGTGGCCGCCCACCAGATGATCACGGTCGTGACCTCCGCGAACAGCAGGAACGAGAACGTAGAGAACCGTGAGAGGATCACCCATTGAAGTCCAACATAAGTCATTACAAGCACGCGCAGGAGAATCAGCGCGTTTGACCAGCCGTTCAGGGAGGCCATATTGTAATACGTGGAAATGATCGTCAGCAGCAGGGCAGGGAAGACGGACAGCGCCATCCACAGCAGCGGGACGAGTATGCTCCCGGACAGGCCGAACATCCCCGGGATCACGCCGGACAGCGCTGCGCACATCACAAGAAAGACACCGCCGGCGATACAGCCGACCTTCCACTCCTCGCGCAGGAGCAGACGGGTGCTTCCGTTGTCGCTCTCACCGCTGAAGACCGCCAGCATTGCGCCGCCGGACGCGGGCACGCCCAATGTGACGCACTCTCCGAAGCCCCAGATCCCGTTGACCGCGGTAAAGGTCGCGACAAGCTCCGCTCCTCCGTATTTCAGCAGCATGGCGTTGACGAACAGAAGCCGGATGGTCGAGCAGAGATTATTGAAAGCGGAAGGGAAACCGGCCGAAGCGATGGATTTCCATGCGGTCCTGCCGTGCGCGATCTCCGGGCGCCAGCTGAACTGGCTGCCTTTGGAAAACAGGCAGATCAGTCCGTAAAGGCATGCGAGAGCTGTCGCGATCACGCTCGCAAGTCCCGCTCCGAACATGCCCATATCCATGTAATACACGAACAGCACATCCAAGAGGATGTTCACGATTGTCATGCCGGCCATCATGATGGTCACGGAGGCATTCTTACCGTCCAGACGCAGATACCAGAACGGAATATAGATCACGATCTTGGGGAGCGCCCCGATGACCGTGATGACCACGTACTGCATGACAAATACGCGCGTCGACACGTCCGCGCACAGAAAAGACACCAGCGGCCTGCGAAACAGCAGGGCAAGCAGGGTGATGACCAGCGATGCGAGCACAGAGACGTTCAGACCGGTGCGGAAATACAGATCCCGCTTCGTCGTTTCGCCGATGCCGATCGCACGGGCGGCGGGAATCTCGGTGCCGGCGGCGAGGAAGGAACCCACCACGCACAGAGCCAGATACACCGGCAGGCTCAGATTGATCGCCGCGAGCGCCTCAGCGCCGATGCGTCTGCCTACCAGGATGCCGTCCACGAATACGTTGATATTTGCGCTCAGGATAGAGAGCATTCCCGTGATCACGGCCTTGCGGTAGGTGTTCCGGATCAACTCGGCGTTCTGCGCCAGCCCTGTCTCCTTAGGGCGCTCCTTCGTCCTGTCCATCGAAAAACTAGCAAGGGTACTCCCACCTCTGCAGGTGGGGGGTGAATTGCTCCCTCCTGCGGCAGTCACGCCGCAGGCCCCTGCTTCCACCTCTCAGTCAGAATAGTTCCGGAGTGGGAGATGAATCGGATATCCCGCACCGGCGCGTCGGTATTGACCACAGTCCCGTCCAGAAGGCAGAGATTGAAATAACCCCTTGTTCTTCTGCCGTGCACGAAGCATTCCGTGCCTTTGTAGCGCACCCTGTCATTCAGGCAGTAGCCCAGCAC
>JAIKZT010000323.1 GCA_024682015.1 Clostridia bacterium | reverse complement strand
CGTTGCGAAGATGCTCGTCGGCACATTTGTCAGCTCATCGATGCGGTAGGAACCGTCCGCGCCGGAAACCGTGGATACGCTGAAACTGCGGCTGTTGATGACCTGTGTGGCCGTTACGGTAGCAAAGGGGATGGGGTCCGTCCCATCGGTTACGGTGCCGAAGACTGCATCGTTCTTCGTCAGTCTTTCGAACTCGACGGAGAAAGTCTTTTCGTACCGGTCAACGGCCGGGCCGTTCCAGCGGTTCATATCCCAGGTGTCGAGCAGGTCTTCCGGCCATCTGGTGACCCGTGCGCTAAACAGCGCGTCTCCGCCATCTTCAAAGACTTCCGGAGCGAGGTAGAAATACAGGCTTTCCGCATCATCCGACACTCCGCTCAGGTATGTGTTGCCGTAGCCTAAACTCGCGCAGCCGTTGAGCGCCGCGGGCTCGATCTGCAGTTTGTAGGGACCGTAGGTCTGAGCCAGATAGGAATCCACATAGAGAGACACGATCCCAGCCCGGATCTCGTCCGGCAAAAGTGTCTGCTTTAAGAGGGTCACCGTATTGCGCTGTGCGTCGGAAAAATGGAACTCCGCCTCGCACACCGCAGCGCCTTCGGGCAGGATGTTCTTCAGGTTGACGACTTCTGCTGTCGCTTTTGAGAACGCACTTGCCAGGACATTGCCGTCTTCATCATACGTGGTGATATTGAGGAAATAGTTCTGCGGCTGCGGCAATTCGTCGAAGTTGTTGACCTTGAAGGTGCCGCAGGCTTTGGCAGGCACGAACGATTCGTTCTGCTGGGTGAGGGGGATGGTATCCCTGCTCGCCGTGGCATCGAATACCTGCGTATAGGTGTAAATTCCGTTCTCCGCTCTTACGCAGAGTTCGGCGGTATACTTGCCCGGCGCGAGCTTGCCGGTGTAGAGCACGTCGCCTTCGGACAGGGCGCCGTAGCGCACGTAGCGATTGATGGCAGGTTCCTCCTCGCCGGACTTCGTGACCTTTAGCGTCCAGCTGCCGTACTGCGGGAAATCCTCGCCCACGGTGATCGTCTGGATCGGGTCGTTGACGATGAGCTGCAGCGTCTTCGGATGGCTCTGGATGAGCGAAGGCTCCTTGTATTCGTTTGTGACGAAACGAAGCGTGTATATGCCGGCTTTTTCGGGCGTGCCGTAGATTTGTCCGTTATCCTGATCGATCTTCAGGCCTGCCGGCATGCTATCGTAAGGGTTGAACCCTCGGATCTCGCCGCCGCTGTTCGCCTTGGCTTCAAGCTGGAAGAAGTATTCCACGCCAACGGTGCCGTCGGGCAGCTGGCTCGTGGTGATGCGCGGACGCCTCAGGACTTCCGCGCCGGTGGGGAAGATGTCGACGCTGTCGAGTTCCTCGCCGTCCGCGCCGATGTAGTAGTTCCAGGAGTCGGGCTCTTCGGTGTAGGGCATGTAGGACAGGAGCATCTCAGCCTCGACCGTGTACGATTCGCTGTTGATGCGCTCATAATCCGTGAAACTGCCCGGTTCACCCGTGAGCCGGTACATGTTGAAGTACTGCCCGGTGGGACTGCCGCTGCTGAAGATATGGAAACAGCCGTACCAGGTCGTATCGCCTGGGTCGACGGAGCGGTAGATGTCCAGGTGCAGATAACCCGAATCGTTCGTGATCGTTTCGCTGTAAGGCTGCTTCTGCGCCATCTCCTTGACGACTGCGCCTTCGGCGAGCTGCCCTTCGATCGTCAGGCCGTCGTATTCGGCCAGGGTCTGCTCGACGAAGAGGCCACCTTCGCCGACGGAGAACCAAACGCCGTCCCCGATCGTGAGCGTGGTCTCGCTGCTCTTCGAACCGTTGACGACGATGCCGTGGTACAGCATCAGCGAGCCGTTGCCATCGATCGTAAGGCTGCAGTTGACGCCCTCCATGCCGTCGCACCAGATGGCGTTCAGGAAATTATCACCGGACACGTCGATCCTGAAATCCTCTCCCATGTTGACACAGGAGAGCGAGACGTCCGCGCCGGCCGTATCGACGTTGTCGAGGTGGACCGTATTCGTATCTTTATCGTAGGTGACCCCGTCGAGGAACGAAGAGCCGGAACTGGATGAGCCCGGCTTTGATTCGTACAGCATGCAGAAGTGGTCATCGTCGTACATGCAGATCTCGCGGTAGATCTCCTCATCCCCGCTCTCCGCAAAGACGCGCAGCGCGCCGAGCGGAAGCATCGTGAGGATCAGGGCTAGCGACAGGAAAAGCGCCAACCATCGTTTTCCGTTCGTATATCCTTTCATCGTGAACCTCCCGGAAATATTCTTCCCTAACGATACCATTTTACCGCCAAACGGAAAATTATTAAAGCAATTTTACCAAATTGGTCAATTTTGCGGTCTGAAAGGCCCTGCGCGCGAAAAAACCGGACCCCGAAGGGCCCGGTTTGGTAGGGTCATGCGATGGAAGCGATGCGCTTACTTGCCGGCCATGTGAGCCTTGTAAGCAGCGTCGATCTCGTCGTACATGTGCTTGTTCTTGCCTCTTTCGATCTTGTCGATGACGATCAGCGTGGCGATCATCAGGACGATGCCGATGATCAGGCAGATGACCGCATTCTGGATGAGTCCGGCCAGAATGAAGGAGACGAAGGAGACGCAGGCGACGGTGAGCGCGTAGGGCAGCTGCGTGAACACGTGGTTCAGGTGGTAGCAGTGCGCGCCGGCGGAAGCCATGATGGTGGTATCGGAAATGGGGGAGCAGTGGTCACCCATGACGCCGCCCGCGCAGGCAGCGGCCAGGCCGATCGTGCAGAGGGTGGGCTCCACGTCATAGTTGAAGACGGAGACCACGATGGGCGCCATGATGCCGATGGTGCCCCAGGAAGTACCGGTCGCGAAACCGATGGCCGCGCCGATCGCGAAGATGATGGCGGGCAGGAAGTTCTTGAGAGCATCCGCTCCGGACAGCGCGTTGCTGACGAAGTCGGCGGAGAACATGGCGTATCTGGTGAAGGAGCTCAGGGTCCAAGCCAGCGTGAGGATGAGGATGGGGGAGACCATCTGGATGAAGCCGTTGGGAACGGATTCGAAGCTCTTCTCAAAGCTGATGGATCTTCTGCACCAGAAGTAGATGAAGGCGAACATCATGCCCAGTGTGCCGCCGACCGCAAGGCCTGCCGCGGCGTCCGCATCCGCGAACGAATCGGTGAAGCTGGCGCCGTCGAAGAAGCCGCCGGTCCAGATCATGCCGATGACGCAGAAGATGATGAGCACGATGACGGGTACGAGCAGATCCGCGACGGACGTCTTTCTGTTCGCGGGAGCTTCGTAGTCGTCCGCGCCTGCGAACGGTCTGTGCTCGGTCGTGAACAGGTCGCCCTTCACCTGCGCGTTATACTCGTGCTGGAGCATGGGACCATAGTCGATGTTCTTGATGGAGATGACGATGATCATGACCAGCGTGAGGATGCAGTAGTAGTTGTAGGGGATCTGCTTGATGAACAGCTGGAAGCCGTTGACGTTGTCGCTGTTGACGTAGCCGGAAACGGCGGCTGCCCAGGAGGAGATCGGAGCGATCATGCAGACCGGAGCCGCGGTGGCGTCGATGACGTAGGCCAGCTTGGCTCTGGAGATGTTGTGGGACTCGGTGACCGGTCTCATGACGGCGCCCACGGTGAGGCAGTTGAAGTAGTCGTCCACGAAGATGAGCACGCCCAGCAGCATGGTGATGAGCTGCGCGGACGCTCTGGACTTGACCTTGTTCTTGGCCCAGCGGCCGAAGGCTTCGGAACCGCCGCCCTTGTTCATCAGGTCGGAGATGATGCCCAGCTCGACGAGGAAGATGATGATGCCCATGTTCCATCCGTCAGCCAGCACGCAGATGAGACCGTAGTCGGCGCCGACGAGCGCGGTGACGGCCTCCCAGGGGCGGAACTGCGTGTACAGCAGCGCGCCCACGACGCAGCCGAAGAACAGGGACGAGTAGACCTCCTTGCTGATCAGGGCAAGTACGATTGCCACGATCGGCGGAAGAAGGGACCAGAACGTACCTGCGAACGGCGTTTCCGCATCCTCGATGAGGATGGGCTTGTTCGCGTAGGACATGCCCAGGATAGCGAGCAGCACGATGATGCAGGCGACCGCTATCAGATAGGCTGTCTTGGTGCTTTTCTTTTCCATAGAAAATAACCTCCTAAAGTGAATAAAGATGATCATTGCAGCAGGCATGAAAAAATTGCGGCATACCTGCACGGGACTATTATATCATTGATTTGGACTTTGTGAACAAAAAAACGATGGTTTTTTCTTTTATTCTTGTTTGAGCATTCCTTTCGGGTGTTCTGCCTGCAGCTTGGGATGCTTCGGCCTTTACCGGAGCTGAAGCGTAAACCCTGCGGCTATGTCCTCAATGGGCAGAGCCTGCGCCATCCGGAACTTGCAGCGCATGGAGATGCAGTGGCAGGGGCAGAGCAGGGAAGGCTTCTCGCGGTCAAAGTAGCGGATCGTCTCCTCCAGCTGGCGTCCTTCCTGCAGCAGGTGGAATCCCCCGATGACCCCCAAAAGCCTGTCATCGCCGAGCACCTGCTTGGCATACTCGCAGATGTTGCAGATGCCGCTGTGCGAGCATCCGGTGATGACGAACACGCCTTCCTCGGCGCGGTAAGCGAGAGCCGTGTCGTCTGTGAGAAAGTCCGCCTGCTGCCCGTCCTCCGTCACGACGAATCCGATGGGCGATTTGTTTTCGAAATCGTTTACGCGGGGGATGGCGCCCAGATACCAGAGATTTTCGGCCAGCTCCAGCGGGCCCGCCGCTTCCTGCACGTCGAAGCGACGGCGGATCTCCTCTTCGCCCCACGGAAAGCCGCTGTCCGCGCCGTCGACCAGCTTCCTGCGCAGTCCCTGCGGGTGAACCACTAATTTCGCGCGGCTTATGTCCAGCCCGGATTCGAGCAGGGGCAGCAGGCCGTGGGTGTGGTCATCGTGTCCGTGGGAGATCGCGATGCAGTCGAGCCCGTTCAGGTCGATGCCCAGCGTTTCGGCGTTCTTCAGCGCGATGCCGTAATACCCCGTGTCCAGGAGCAGCCGCCTGCCCGCGCACTCGATGTAGCAGCAAAACCCCGGCTCTCCCATCAGGTAAGGCTCGCGGGTATACGTGTTGTTTTCGGAAAGTATCGTCAGCTTCATGGTGTCGCCTCCTTTGCTTTCTCCATTCTACCACGGATCCTGAGGCACGGGGACGGTTCCCTGTCCCATTCTGAGACATGAGGACGGTTCCCTGTCCCATTCTGAGACACGAGGACGGTTCCCTGTCCCATTCTGAGACATGGGGACGGTTCCCTGTTACGCATTCTGCCATCCTGCCGCCTGGCCTGCCTCACGTGGTCCTGCACCTGTGTGACCCTACATCCGTTGGTGCGATTGTGTCCCATTTTCGCGTGACCCATATGCTCTTTAGGTTCTTCGGGTCACATCGCAGTGCCGTTCCGTGTGACCCAATCGGCGAAAACTCTCTTCGGGTCACATTTATATGTGGCCCGTTTGAAAGGCCTTGAACTGTCATCCCCCCTGTTCCGCTTTGCCCGGAGTTTATGCTATAATTTTTAAGAAAAACAGCAGTTAAAGCAGACGGAGCAGTGGACCGCATGATCATCAACACGGGACAGAGAACGGATATTCCGGCATTCTATGCCGAGTGGTTCGCGAACAGGCTGAAGGAAGGCTTCGTCTGCGTCCGCAACCCTTATCATTTCAGCCAGGTCAGCCGCTACCGCCTGGATCCGTCC
>JAIKZT010000319.1 GCA_024682015.1 Clostridia bacterium | reverse complement strand
GCCGTTCGAGGAGAGCCCGCACGTCATGTTTGCCGGGAGGGTCACCGATGCGGAATGGAACCCGGACGCTGACCCGGATGAACCGAATTGCTGGCTGAAGGTCGAGACCTACGGGTTTGACTTCGGCCTGTTCATCCGGTGGGACCGCCCGGTCGAGCCCGGCAGCATCGTCAGCGGGATCGCGTGGCTCTTCGCGTCGATCGCCGAAAACGGCGACGGGACATCCGCGCATTAACGCGGCGCAGGCAGCCGGCCTGCGCGGATGCTGGAACGAGCAGCGAAGAACGACGGAAGAACAACAAAGGAGAAGACAATCATGAAACTCGTCATTCACGATCTGACAAACGAGGAATGGAAAAAGGCTGCCCCGGCTTACGAGCCCTGCACAGTTGTCTCGGACAACGGCGCCATACGGCCCTGTACAGGCTGTTTTGGCTGCTGGACCCGGGATCCCGGCCACTGCGTCGTGATGGACGGCTACGAAAACATGGGCGAGCTGATCACCCATGCGGACGAAGTGGTCATCATCAGCCGCTACACTTACGGCGGATTTTCCGGCTTCGTCAAAAACGTCTTTGACCGCTGCCTGGGCTACGTGCTGCCGCAGTTTGAGCTCGTCAGCGGGGAATCGCACCACAAAAGGCGCAGCGCGCAGGCCAAACCGTTTTCTTTCATCTTCTACGGAGGCCCTTTCAGCGCGGAGGAAAAAGCGGCCGCGTTCCGCTATGTGACGGCCGTCTGCACGAACATCCGCGGCTTCGTGAAAAGCTTGACCTTCCGGGACGGCGGGACATTGCCGCCCGCGCAGATCGCAGGGGAGGCGGCTGAAATGGGCAAAATTCTCCTGCTCAACGGGAGCATGCGCCATGTCAGCGGGAATTCGGCGGCTTTGGCGGTTCAGCTCGCGAAGGATCTGCGGACGGAAACGGAGACCATCGCCCTGTGCCGGCATCTTAAAAACCTCGAGGATCTGCTGCCGGCTGTGGAGGCCGCGAAGGCGGTGGTCCTCTGCGTGCCTCTGTACGTTGACGGCCTGCCTTCGCAAGTCGTCCGCTTTCTGGAGCTGATGCAGCGCGAGTACCGCGGCAGCCGCAAGCGCATCTACACGCTGGCCAACATGGGGCTGTACGAGAGCCGCCAGCTCGAGAGTCTCTTCGAAGCCGTCAGGAAGTGGTGCGCTGCCATGGGCTTTGCGTATGGCGGCGGGTTGGGGCTCTCCGCGGGCGAGCTGGTCGGCACGCTGATGCAGCACTTACCCTTCGGCTCCTGGGTGACCCTCCCACTCGCCAGGCAGCTTTACCGCCTGGCGCAGGCGATCGACGCGGGCGGGGCGGTGGAAGATATCTACGTGGAGCCCTGGATGTTCCCTCGCGGGCTGTATCTGGCCATTGCGAACCGGAACTGGGACCGCATCGCTCGAAAAAACGGGCTGGAACCGAAGGAAATGTACCGCAAACTATAGCGGGATGCCGCTTCGGCAGGTTCAGCGAACTATGCCTTTGCGCTGAAAAATGGGACAAGGAACCGTCCCCATGTCTCAAAATGGGACAAGGAACCGTCCCCATGTCTCATGCGGACTTTGAAACTGCCGGCCTTCGGCTCAATTCTGAGTCAGGAGAAACGTCCCCTGACTCAGGGCTCAATTTAAGGCTTGCAATGGAACAAAGTATGGTATAATGAACGTTGGTGTATTATGTATTCAACGGCCCAGGAGACGGAAAGCCCGTCTTTTGGTGCTTTTTCATACAAAGGAGTGTGATGCGGATGTCACTGGACACCATGAGGATCATCGAACAGGCTGAGGCGGATGCCCGGCAGAAGATCGCGGACGCCAAACAGGCGGCCAAGACGGCGGCGGATGAAGCCGCCAAGGCCGGCCGCCAGCAGGTGGACGATGCGGGGAAGGCCGCGAAGCGCCACGCGGAGGAGATGCTCGAGAATGCGAAGCTCGTAGGCAGAGCCTCCTGCGCGGACATCGAGCGCGCCTCGGCGGACGCCATCGCTTCGCTGCGCGCCGGCGCAGAAAAGAAACTGCCCGAGGCGGCCCGGTTCATCGCGGAAAGGATCGTCAGCGGCCTATGAGCATCCGGAAGATGAAAAAGATCCTCCTGATCGGCCTGCGAAGCGAGAAGGACGCCATCCTCGACGAACTCGTGCGGTTCGGCAGGGTGGAGATCTCGGACTATCCGCAGGCGGAGGGAGATATCCCGGTCTTCAGCACGAACAACTACGACAAGACGGAGTTTCCGGCGGACATGCTGGCCGTCAACCAGGCGAAGCTGTCCTCGGCGCTGGACATCATGCAGAAGTACTTTCCCGAAAAGAAAGGCCTGCTCGATCCCAAGCCCGAGGCTCCGCTGGAGAGCTTCCTCATCGACGCGCGGCTGAACAACTGCCTGCACAGCGCGAGGCGGGTCATCCGGCTCGACGGCGACATCAAGGCGATGAAGCAGCAGATCCAGGCGCAGAAAGACACGCTCGAAGCCCTGAAACCCTGGCTGCCGCTGGACATGCCCCTCGACTATGAGGGTACGGAGCATGCGGCTTTCGTCCTGTGCTCTCTGCCCGCGGACGCGCCGGACGCCGACGTGCGCAGCGCGCTATCCTATGCGGCGCCCGAGAGCGAACTGCTTCCCGTGTCGCAGGACAAATTCCTGCGCTACTGCGTGCTCGTGTGTCACCGGGCGGAGCTCGACGCAGCCGAAGACGCCCTGCGCAATTTCAGCTACGCGCCCATGGAGCCCCTGAAGGCTGCCGGCACGGCGAAGGAGAACGCGGAGAGGATCGAGAAGGAAATCGAATATACAGAGGTAAAGATCGAACGCGCCCGCATCAAGATCGAGGGCGAGACGGCTTACCGCAGCTACATCCAGCAGAGCTGGGACAGCCTGGCCACGAAGCTCTGCCAGGCGGAGAACCGCAGCAAGATCCTGAATTCGGAGAGTTCGTTCGCCATGGAAGGCTGGGTGGCCGAAGAGGACGCCGCCGATCTGGAGCGCATCCTCGGGCGCTTCCTCGTGCATCTCGAACTGAAAGACCCGACCGAGGAGGAATATCCGGACGTCCCGGTGCGGCTGAAGAACAACAAGGTCACCCGCAGCATGAACGTGATCACGAACATGTACTCGCTGCCGGCCTACGACGGCGTGGATCCCAACCCGCTCATGGCGCCGTTCTTCATCATCTTCTACGGCATGATGATGGCGGACATGGCCTACGGCATCCTGATGTTCATCGGCGGCATGCTGATGATACGCAAGATGAAGGCCCGGGGCGGCATGCGCGATTTCGGCGAACTGCTGCTGTGGTGCGGCATCTCGACGTTCGCCTGGGGCGCCGTAACGGGCGGTTTCTTCGGGGATTTCATCCCCCAGGCCATCAGGATCGTGAACCCGGCCAGCACGTTCACCATGCCGGCGCTGTTCACGCCGCTGGAGGATACGATCGGCATCCTGTTCGGCTCGCTGGCGCTGGGCGTGCTGCAGATCTTCACGGGCATGACGGTGAGCGTCGTGCAGAAGATCAGGAGCGGGCATTTCACGGACGCCCTGTTCGAGGAATTCGCCTGGTGGGCCATCCTGTTCGGGGTCGCAGGCGCGGTCACCGGGATAGGCAACGTGGCCGGAAAGCCCGTGCTGCTCATCGCCGGCGTCATCCTTCTGCTCGCCGGGTGCGTGCTGCGCAACAAAGGCGCGGCGCGGCTCACGTCCATCGTGGGCACCGTGTATAACGGCGTAACGGGGTATTTCTCGGACATCCTGTCCTACGCGCGCCTCATGGCGCTGATGCTGGCGGGATCCGTCATCGCGCAGGTGTTCAACACGCTGGGCGGCGTCACGGGAAACCTCGTGCTGTTCACGATCATCTCTTTGCTGGGCAATTTCCTGAACCTGGCGCTGAACCTGCTGGGCTGCTACGTGCACGATCTGCGCCTGCAGTGCCTGGAGTTCTTCAACCGGTTCTACAAAGACGGCGGGAAACCCTTCCGGCCGCTGGATGTACAGGCCAGATATTTCAACGTTATCGAACGCGAATAGCGTTACCACTATACATTGAGGAGGTAAAATCATGACTCAATTCATAGAATCCTTCAACGGACTGTTCTTCGCCTTCCTGGGCGCGGCGCTCGCCGTAGGCCTGTCCTGCGTCGGCTCCGCCAAGGGCACCGGCATCGTCGGTGAAGCGGCTGCGGGCCTGCTGTCCCAGGCGCCCGAGAATTTCTCCAAGTGCCTGATCCTGCAGGTGCTCCCGGGCACGCAGGGCCTGTACGGCATCGTTGTCTGGTTCTTCGCCCTGTACTCCATGGGCGCCTTCTCCGGCGGCATCCAGCCGCTCACCGTTACGCAGGGGCTTACGATCTTCTCCGCCTGCATGCCCATGGCTTTGGGCGGGCTGCTGTCCGCCATCGCGCAGGGCAGGGTCGCCGCGGCGGCCATCAACATCGTGGCCAAGAAGCCGGGCGACTGGTTCAAGGGCACGATCATGTGCGGCATCGTGGAATTCTACGCCATCCTGTCCCTGCTGGCCTCCGTCATTCTGCTGATGAGGGCGCTGTAATGGCTATCAACGGGATCGAAATGATCGCCCGGCGCATCCTGCATGATGCGCAGGGTGAAGCGGACGGGATCGCCAAGGCCTCCGAGGAGAACTGCCGGAAGATCGCCGCTGAGTACGGCAAGAAGGCCGAGGACGCCGAAGCCGCCGTGCTGGAGGCAGCTGAAAAGGACTGCGCCGACCTCATCCGCCGCATGAAGGGCGAAGCGGACATGCAGGCCCGGACGGATCTGCTCTCGGAAAAGCAGGATCTGATGAGCCGCGCGTTCGAACTGGCGCGCGGAGAGTTGCTGCGCATGGACGGCGAAAAGATGCTCGCCTTCCTGACGGCGCTCGCCTGCAAGGGATCCATCTCCGGCAAGGAGGAGATCCTGCTGAACGCGAAGGACAGGCAGCGCTTCGGCGAGGAACTGGCTGCCCGCGTAAACGCGGCCCTGAAGGAAGCGGGGCGTCCCTGCGGGGTCACCCTGAGCGAGCGCGAAGCGGACATCGAAGGCGGCCTGCTGCTGCGCGACGGAAAGCTGGAGACGAACTGCAGCATTGAGACGCTCGTGGCCGGGGCCAGAGATTCGCTCGTGCCCGAGGTCGCGGCGATGCTCTTTGCGTAGAGAGGAGGCAGGCATTGCCTAGGATCAAGGATACCGATTATCTGTGCCTCTCCGCGATGCTGCGGGCCAAAGAGGCGAACATGATCAGCGCGGAGGCCTTCGCGCGCATGGCGGATGCCGAGACGGTCCTCGCCGCCGAAAAGATGGCGGAGGAGCACGGCTACGAAGGGCTGGACACGTCCACGCCCCAGACGCTCGACGAGTCGCTGTCCCGCGTGCGCGAAGCGGTCTACGCGGACATTTCGGAGCTCGTGCCGCAAAAGGAGCTTCTCGACCTGTTCCGGCTGAAGTACGACTATCATAACGCGAAGGTGCTCGTGAAGAGCGCCGCCAAGGCGCAGGAAGGCGCCGAAGCGCAGGGTGACCCGCTGCTGTCCACGCAGGGCAGGCTTACGCCGCAGGAGATCCGCGAACTGTTCGCGGACGAAAACGCTTCGGGTGCGCTGAAGGACGCCATGACGGAAGCGAGCCAGGTCCTGGCCAGGACGGAGAATCCGCAGCTGGCGGACTTCGGGCTGGATCAGGCGTACTTCGCGGAGATGAAGGCCTGCGCCAAAGCGCTGGGAGGGTCTGCGGAGCGGTACATGAGCCTGCTCACGGACTGCGCGAACCTGAACGCCTACGTGCGCTCCGTGCGCATGGGCAAGAGCGCGGATTTTCTGAAGTTTGCGCTCTCGGATGGCGGAAGCGTCGACAAGGACATGCTGCTGGCGCAGTGGCCGGAGGCCGACGTTGCGAACCTGTATGCGGGTTCGTCCCTGCAGGAGGCGGCCCGCTTCGCGGGAGAAGCCATGCAGGGCTGGAAGATCACGCCCTTCGAGCTCGCGTGCGACAACGCGCTGACAGGGCTCCTTTCGGACATGCGCTACACGGCTTTCGGACCGGAAGCGGTCGTGTCGTATCTGGCTTCGCTGGACACGGAGATCCGCAACCTGCGCATGGTCCTTACGGGCAAGATCTGCGGCATCCCCGCGGATGCGATCAGGGAAAGGCTGCGTGATGTAAATGTATAAGATTGCCGTGATCGGCAGCAGCGATACCGTCATCGGGTTCAAGGCGCTGGGACTGGACACGTTCCCGGTGAACTCGGACGAGGAGGCTGCCGCCGCTTTCAAACAGATCTTTCATGCGGAAGAGGATAAGCCCTATGCCATCGTGTATGTGGAGGAGACCTGGGCGGAAGGCCTCAGCACGGCCATGAGCAAGTTCAGGAGCGATCCGGCGATCGCATTCATCCTGATCCCCGGAAGGGAAGGTCCGAAAGGTCTCGGCCGCAAGGCGCTGCACGACGCCGTGGAGAAGGCGGTCGGCTCAGATATAACAGGAGAGTAGATATGAGCGGAAAAGTAGTAAAAGTTTCAGGTCCGCTGGTCGTGGCGGACGGCCTGTCCGACGCCAACGTCGCGGACGTGGTGAGAGTGGGCGAGCAGAACCTGGTCGGGGAGATCCTGAACATGACGGGCGACTCCGCCTCCATCCAGGTCTACGAGGAGACTTCGGGCCTCGGCCCGGGCGCCATCGTGCAGACGACGGGCTATCCTCTTTCCGTGGAGCTCGGTCCGGGCATGCTGGAAGGCATCTACGACGGTATCCAGCGCCCGCTGACGGAGATCCGCCGGCTGTCCGGCGACACGATCGCGCGCGGCATTTCCGTGCCGGCCCTGTCCCGGGAAAAGACGTGGGATTTCGTGCCCACCGCCAAGGCGGGTGACCCGCTCAAAGGCGGCGATTTCCTGGGAACCGTGCAGGAGACGACGGCCATCGAGCACCGCATCATGGTGCCTCTTGGCATGGACGGCGAGCTCGTGGACATTCAGGGCGGACGCTTTACGGTGGACGACGTCATCGCGCACATAAAGCTGGCGGACGGTACGGTCAAAGAGCTCACCATGGCTCAGAAATGGCCCGTGCGCGTGGCGCGGCCTTACAAGAAGAAGTACGTGCCCGAGATCCCTCTTTCGACGGGTCAGCGCATCATCGACACGCTGTTCCCGCTCGCCAAGGGCGGCACCGCGGCCGTTCCGGGGCCCTTCGGTTCCGGCAAAACGGTCGTGCAGCATCAGCTGGCCAAGTGGTCCGACGTGGACATCGTCATCTACATCGGCTGCGGCGAGCGCGGCAACGAGATGACGGACGTTCTGAACGAATTCCCCGAACTGATCGATCCGCATAACGGCGAGCCGCTGATGAAGCGCACCGTGCTCATCGCGAATACGTCCGACATGCCGGTCGCGGCGCGCGAAGCGTCCATCTATACCGGCATCACGATCGCCGAATACTTCCGCGACATGGCTACGACGTGGCCGTCATCGCGGACTCCACGAGCCGCTGGGCAGAGGCCCTGCGCGAAATGTCCGGCCGTCTCGAGGAGATGCCCGGCGAGGAAGGCTATCCCGCCTACCTCACGTCGCGCATCGCGCAGTTCTACGAGCGCGCGGGCGTCGTGGAGACCATGGGCACCGAGGAACGGCGCGGCAGCATCACGGCCATCGGCGCGGTCTCGCCTCCGGGCGGCGACCTGTCCGAACCCGTTTCCCAGGGCACCATGCGCATCGTCAAAGTGTTCTGGTCGCTGGACAGCTCCCTCGCCTACGCGCGGCACTTCCCGGCCATCAACTGGCTCACGAGCTACTCGCTGTACACGGGCAACCTGAAGGGGTGGTACGACGAGAACATGGGCGAGACATTCGTGAAGAATCGCGAAAAGGCCATGAGCATCCTGCAGGAGGAGGCCAGCCTGAACGAGATCGTTCGCCTCGTCGGCCGAGACAGCCTCGGCGCCATGGACCAGCTCACGCTGGAGACCGCCAAGATGCTGCGCGAGGACTTCCTGCAGCAGAACGCCTTCATGGACGTGGACAGCTATTCCGAACTGAACCGCCAGGCCATGCTGCTGGCGATCATCCTGAAATACGATACGCTCGGGCGCGACGCGCTCAACAGGGGCGCGGACATGAACGCGCTGTTTTCGTTGCCTGCCAAGGAGCAGATCGGACGCGCCAAGTATATCGCAGCCGATGCGTACGAGGAGACGTATAACAAGATCGACGAGCAGATGCAGCGCGAGATCGAAGAGGCCGCAGCGGCCGGAGGTGAGGACAGATGATACGCGAATACAGAACCATACGGGAAGTCGTCAGCCCTCTGATGGTCGTCAAGGAAGTCGAAGGGGTCACCTACGACGAGCTGGCCGAGATCGAACTGCCCGGCGGACAGGTCCGCCACGGCAAGGTGCTGGAAGTGAACGGCGATACGGCCGTCGTACAGCTGTTCGATGACGCCAGAGGCATCAACCTGGCGCAGAGCAAGGTGCGCTTTTTGGGTCACCCGCTCGAACTGGCCGTCTCCGGCGACATGCTCGGCCGCGTGTTCAACGGCATGGGCAAGCCCATCGACGGCGGTCCGGACATCCTGCCGGACGAAATGAAGGACATCAACGGCCTGGCCATGAACCCGGCCGCGAGAGCGTATCCTGCCGAATTCATCCAGACGGGCATCTCGACGATCGACGGCCTGAACACGCTGGTGCGTGGCCAGAAGCTGCCGATCTTCTCGGGCTCGGGCCTGCCGCATAAGGAACTGGCGGCGCAGATCGCCCGCCAGGCGCGCGTGCTCGGCGACGGAGAGAACTTCGCCGTCGTCTTCGCCGCCATCGGCATCACGTTCGAGGAATCCGAGTTCTTCATCCGCGATTTCCGAAGGACCGGCGCCATCGATCGCACGGTCGTCTTCTCCAACCTGGCGAACGACCCGGCCGTCGAGCGCATCTCCACGCCGCGCATGGCCCTCACCGCCGCCGAATACCTGGCGTTTGAAAAGGACATGCACGTGCTCGTCATCATGACGGACATCACGAACTACGCCGAAGCGCTGCGCGAAGTCTCCGCGGCCAAGAAGGAAGTTCCGGGCCGCCGCGGCTATCCGGGCTACCTGTACACGGACCTCGCCACGCTCTACGAAAGAGCCGGCCGCCGCCTGGGCAAGAAGGGCTCCATCACGCTCATCCCGATCCTGACGATGCCCGAAGACGATAAGACTCACCCGATCCCCGACCTTACCGGTTACATCACGGAAGGCCAGATCATCCTGTCCCGCGAACTGTACCGCAAAGGCCTCGTGCCTCCCGTGGACGTGCTGCCGTCGCTGTCGCGTCTGAAGGACAAGGGCATCGGCGAGGGCAAGACCCGCGAGGATCACGCCGGCACGATGAACCAGCTGTTCGCGGCCTACGCCCGCGGCAAGGACGCCAAGGAACTCATGACGATCCTCGGCGAAGCGGCTCTCACCGAGGCGGACAAGCTCTATGCGAAATTTGCCGATGCGTTCGAGAAGGAATACGTGTCCCAGGGCAACGATACGAACCGTCCCATCCAGGAGACGCTCGACCTGGGCTGGAGCCTGCTGAAGATCCTGCCGAGGGGCGAGCTGAAGCGGATCAAGCAGGAAATGATCGACAAGTATCTGCCTGAAGAAGGCTAAGGGGGCGCCTCATGGCAACCTATACACCGACCAGAATGGTGCTGAACCAGCTGAAGAGACGGCTGGTCACCGCGCGCAGAGGCCACAAGCTCCTCAAGGACAAGCGCGATGAGCTGATGCGCCAGTTTCTGGAGATCGTCAAACAGAACAAGGAGCTGCGCAAAGCGGTGGAGGAAGGCCTCACGGCCGCTTTCGGCAGCCTGTCCGCCGCCAGCGCGGTCATGTCGCCCCAGATGCTGGAGCAGGCGCTCCTGTATCCCCGCAGGACCGTGGACCTGGACGTTTCCTACCGCAACGTCATGAGCGTCAACGTGCCCGTCTACAGCTTCGGCGAATCCGGCGGGGGCGAGGACATCATTCCCTACGCCTTCGCGCAGACGTCGGGCGACCTCGACGACGCGCTCGGGCAGCTGTCGCAGGTGTTCGAGAGCATGCTGCAGCTCGCGGAAGTCGAGAAGACCATGCAGCTTTTGGCCGAGGAGATCGAGGGCACGCGCCGCAGGGTCAACGCGCTGGAATACTCCACGATCCCCGACCTCGAACGCAACATCCACTACATCTCCATGAAGCTCGAGGAAAACGAGAACGCCACGAAGGTGCGGCTCATCAAGGTCAAGGAGATGGTGCTGCAGAAGGCGCATAACTACACGACATAATATCGCGTTTTCTTTGGGCGCTGGTCAGCGCCTGCAGAAAACCGTTCCCTGCATCTGGGGAATCCAGCTCCCTTGTGCCTGCGGAAACCGCTCTCGTCCGCCTTAGCGGTGGGCTGTGACCCGGCGAGGGGCAATCAATGCAATCCAGGTAACACCGATCAAATTCCTTTTGATTGATGTTACCTTTTTCTTTATCTTTAATATTTTCGGATAACAGGCTTTGTGGAGCATATCCGTGGGCTGCCATCAAATCGCTGTTAAATCGCGATAAGGATAATTTTGACATGGTATTTATAAAGTAAATAAGATAAATATTGACATTTATGAGGTGCTCCTGTATAATTCAAATAGCCGAAAAACCGACGAATTGCAGGAGATATAAGCAGTAAGCATGCATGAGCAGAAAACAATTCAAGCGCTGTTATCTGAAATGGAGTCAGAGTACGAAAGAGGTAACATCGAATTGAAACAATTACCCAGAGGTGTGCTGCGGATCACGCGAAACGGTCCGAAGCGCATTTCCTTTTTCCGCGAATATCAATACGAAGGCGTGCGGAAGCGAAAGGGGATCGGTCTGGACGAGGCTCTCATCTATCAACTGGCGCATAAGGCCTATCTTCAGGAGAAACAGAGACGGCTGGCCGCAAACGCCGAAAAGCTGAAGAATATGCGGGATGGGCTGGAGTCGCTGGAATCATGCGATATCCTGCAGGCAATGCCCCGTCATTTCGACCTGCTCGACGCCCGCCGCGTGATCAGCGGGGAACAGCTCAAAACGCAGGATTTCCCCCATCCCGTATTCGATGGCAGCATCCTGCCGGAACGCGCCGGCTTAGATACAGGAGGTCTTTCCCTGAAAGACTGGGCGGAGAAGCCATACTGTGCCAATACAAAAAGGATGGAACACCTCGTACACAGGACGTCGCGCGGGATCCTGTGTCGATCCAAAAGCGAAGTCGCCATTCTGGAATTGTACGATCGTCTGGGACTGGTCTATCACTATGACGAAGTGGTGGAGATCGACGGGTATTATCGCGCGCCGGATTTCAGATTTGTCCGGCCGGACAGAAAACTGATCTATCATGAGCATGCGGGGCTTCTGGATGAGGCGTATCGCGATGACCTGATGGATAAACTGATGATCTACAGGCTTGCCGGTATCGAACAGGGAAAGAATCTGATACTGACATTTGA